>JAFUUR010000157.1 GCA_017477695.1 Oscillospiraceae bacterium
GGAAGGATAATGAAAGAGCTTCCGAAAGTGTACGAACCGCAAAAGGTGGAAAAAAAGATCTACGACATGTGGATGCAGGGCGGGTACTTCAAGGGCGTCATCGACCCGAAGAAGGAGCCGTTCTCCATCGTCATGCCGCCTCCCAACGTGACTGGTCAGCTCCACATGGGCCACGCGCTGGACGCGACGCTGCAGGACATCCTCACGCGTTACAAGCGCATGCAGGGCTATGCGGCGCTCTGGCTGCCCGGGCAGGATCATGCCGGGATCGCCACGCAGATCCGTGTCGAGGAGGAGCTGCGCACCAAGGAGGGACTGAGCCGCTACGATCTGGGGCGCGAAAAGTTTCTCGAGCGCGTGTGGGACTGGAAAAACCAGTTCGGCAGCCGCATCATCGAGCAGCAGAAGAGCATGGGCGTCTCCTGCGACTGGGACCGCAACCGCTTCACCATGGACGAGACCTGCGCCAAGGCCGTGCGCGAGACCTTCTGCGAGCTCTATGACAAGGGCCTTATCTATAAGGGCAGCCGCATCATCAACTGGTGCCCGCACTGCCGCACCGCCCTTTCGGACGCGGAGGTCGAATACAAGGACATGCCCGGCAGCTTCTGGCATATCCGTTACCCGATCGAGGACTCCGACGAGGAGTTCATCATCGCGACGACCCGCCCCGAGACCATGCTGGGCGACAGCGGCGTCGCCGTCCACCCGGATGACGAGCGCTACGCCCATCTCGTCGGCAAGAACGCGATCCTGCCGCTGGTCGGCAGAAAACTGCCTATCGTTGCGGACACTTACGTTGAGCTCGGCTTCGGCACCGGCGCCGTGAAGATGACGCCCTGCCACGACCCCAACGACTACGAGGTCGGCCTGCGCCACGGTCTGGAGCAGATCCAGTGCATCGATGAAGACGCGAAGATCATCAACGGCGGAAAATACAACGGCATGGACCGCTACGAGGCACGCAAGGCGATCGTGGCTGATCTTGAAGAGCAGGGCTACCTGGTGAAGACCGAGCCGTACAGCCACAACGTCGGCTGCTGCTACCGCTGCGGCACGGTCGTCGAGCCTCTGACGAGCCCGCAGTGGTTCGTCAAGATGAAGCCTCTCGCCAAGGCCGCCATCGACGTGGTCAAGGACGGGCGCATCAAATTCGTGCCGGAGCGCTTCACGAAGACCTATCTCAACTGGATGGAAAACGTGCACGACTGGTGTATTTCCCGCCAGCTCTGGTGGGGCCATCAGATCCCCGCCTGGTATTGTGACGACTGCGGACACATCACCGTCTCCCGCGAGGACGCCTGCGAATGCGAGAATTGTCACAGCCGCAATATCCGCCGCGACGAGGACGTGCTGGATACCTGGTTCTCCTCCGCGCTCTGGCCGTTTTCCACCATGGGCTGGCCGGACAAGAACGAGACCCTGGATTACTGGTATCCCACGACCGTCATGGTCACCGGCTACGATATCATCTTCTTCTGGGTGGCCCGCATGATCTTCTCTGGCATGGAGCAGATGCACGAAGAGCCGTTCTATACCGTGTTCATCCACGGCATCGTGCGTGACAGCCAGGGCCGGAAGATGTCGAAATCTCTCGGCAACGGCATCGACCCGCTGGAGATCGTGGAAAAGTACGGTGCCGACGCGCTGCGCTATAACCTTATCACCGGTAACTCTCCCGGCAACGACATGCGCTTCTACGTGGAAAAGTGCGAGGCTATGCGCAATTTCTGCAACAAGCTGTGGAATGCCTCCCGCTTCGTGATGATGAACCTGACCATCGACAAGAACGAGCTGCCTGAGACGCTGGAGATCGAGGACAAGTGGATCCTTTCCAAGCTCAACGACGTCGTCAGGGAAGTCTGCGAGAATATGGACAGCTTTGAGCTCGGCGTCGCCGCGGGCAAGATCTATGACTTCATCTGGGACAGCTTCTGCGACTGGTATATCGAGCTGACGAAGCCTCGTCTGACCGGAGAGGACGAGCAGTCTCGCCTCGCGGCGCAGAAGGTGCTGCTCTACGTTCTGACGGAGATCCTCAAGCTGGTGCATCCGTTCATGCCCTTCATCACGGAGGAGATCTGGCAGGCCCTGCCCCACGAAGGCGAGGCGCTGATGATCGAGCGCTATCCCGCGTACAGCGAGGCGCTGAGCTTCAAAGAGGACGAGCAGAGCTTCGAGATGGTCATGGCGGCGATCAAGGCCGTCCGCGCCCGCCGCAGTGAGATGAACGTGCCGCCCTCCCGCAAGGCGCACCTCATCATCGCGACGGACAAGAAGGCGGCGTTCGAAGCCGGTCTGAGCTATATCCGCAAGCTCGCCTATGCGAGCGAGGTCACGGTCCTTGACGCGCCGCCCGCGGGCAGCGAGAGCATGGTTTCCGCCGTCACCGACAACGCGCGCATGTTCATGCCGATGGCGGAGCTGGTGGACCTGGAGAAGGAGAGGGCCCGGATGGAGAAGGAGCTCGCCAACGCCGAAAAACAGCTTGCCGGGCAGAACGCCAAGCTTGCCAACGAGAACTTCGTCACGCGCGCGCCGGAAAACGTTGTCAATCTTGAGCGCGAGAAGAAGGCCAAGCTCGAGGCGCTGATCGCAAATCTCCGTTCCGGCCTGGAGAATTTGGGGAAATAAACGGAGACGGACGAGCCGCTTCGACTGCTTTCACAAGCGAATAAGGATAGAATGACGCTGCATGCATCCCGCGTGCAGCGCCATTTTTTATACAAAGAGGAGGAGCGATATGAACGTAAACACAGCGTTTTCCGCCGGCAGGCTCACGCTCTACCTGTCCGGCGAGCTGGATCATCACGCGGCGCGTGAGGCGGCGCGCACGATCGACGAGCTGCTGGACGAGTATCTTCCGCGTGACTGTGCGGTGGACATGTCCGGTTTGAGCTTTATGGATTCGTCCGGTATCGCGGTCCTCGTCCGGATCAGCAGGCGGCTGAGGGACGTGGGCGGCCGGGTGTGGATCGAAAATCCCAGCGGGCAGCCGCGCCGCGTGATCGACGCCTCCGGCATCGATCGTCTGGTGCCCGTCGCGGCGGGCAGATAGGAGGAAGGAATGAACGCGATCAACTACATAAAGCTGGAGTTTCCCAGCCTGAGCTGCAACGAGGCCTTTGCCCGAACGGCGGCGGCCGCCTTCGCCGCGCATCTCGACCCAACGCTCGAGGAGCTCGGAGACGTCAAGACCGCCGTGTCGGAGGCGGTGACGAACTGCATCGTGCACGCCTATCCGGATGCGGTCGGAAGGATCGGCCTGCGCCTGCGTATCCTGCACGACGGGCAGCTCGAGATCGCCGTGCGCGACTGGGGCTGCGGGATCGAGGACGTGGAGCAGGCCATGAAGCCGCTCTATACGACCGGCGGGGACGAGCGCGGCGGCATGGGCTTCACCATCATGGAAAGCTTCATGGACAGGCTGCGCGTGCGCTCTCGTCCCGGAAAGGGTACGACGGTGGTCATGCTGCGGACGATCAGATCCCGCAGAAAGCGGGCATGAGCGAGGCGCTCTACGAGTCGATCCGCGCCGCGCAGTGCGGAGACCGCGAGGCGGCCGGAAGGCTGGTGGAGGAAAACGCGGGGCTGATCTGGAGCGTTGCGCGGCGATACTTCGGCCGCGGCACGGACCCGGAGGATCTCTATCAGCTCGGCTGCGTCGGCTTTCTGAAGGCCATCGAGGGCTTTGACGAGAGCTTCGGCACGCGCTTTTCCACCTATGCGGTCCCGAAGATCGCCGGGGAGATCCGCCGCTTCCTGCGCGATGACGGCGCCGTCAAGGTCAGCCGCGGGATCAAGGAGCAGGCGGCGCAGATCCGCGCGGCGCGCACCGAGCTCGAACAGCGGATCGGCCGGGAGCCGAGCCTGTCGGAGCTCGCCGCGGAGACGGGACTGGCGCCGGAGGATATCGCCTTCGCCGAAACCGCGACGGGACCGGCGGAGAGTCTGCAGCGGGAGAGCGGTGAGGACGGCTTCACGCTCGAGCACGTACTCGGAGATACCGGCGCGGAGGAGCGCATGGTGGAGCACGTGGCGCTGCGCGCGGCGATCGAAAAGCTCCCGGAGCGGGAGAGACAGGTGGTGGCGCTGCGCTACTACCACGGGATGACGCAGCAGAGCTGTGCGCGTGTACTGCGCGTATCGCAGGTGCAGGTCTCCCGCCTGGAGCGGCGCGCCGTCGAAACCCTGCGGGAATGGCTGCAATAATACCAATCCAACGGATAGGCAGAAGGAAAACTTTGTCTAATTTACTGCTTGACATTCCGGAGGCGAAGGCATATAGTTTAAGCACATAAAACTCTGAGGAGTAATCGATGAGAGCTTACTTTTTTACCGCATATTATTACTTTACTGTATCAACACGGTAAGGCTGATTTGTGGTGCAAAGATAGGCTCGTAAAAAATGCTTTCAATGCTGCACAGGTTAGGCCTGTGCAGCTTTTATTTTGAGAGCAGATCTACTGGGAGGTAATCATCATGATCGTTGTATTGAAGCATGGCGTCCCGCCTGAGAAGCAGGCGCAGCTCATCGCCTGGCTGCAGAACCTCGGCCTGCAGATCCACGTGTCCAACGGAGAGAGCTATACGGTGCTCGGCCTCGTGGGCGACACCAGCCGCGTGGACATGGATCTCGTGGAGAGTCTGGAGATCGTTGAATCCGTTAAGCGCGTGTCCGAGCCGTTCAAGTGCTGCAACCGCAAGTTCCACCCGGACGACACTGTCGTCGAGGTCGGCAGCGTGAAGATCGGCGGCGGCCATTTCGTCATGATGGCGGGTCCCTGCTCGGTCGAGAGCGAGGAGCAGATCGTGACGGTCGCGAAGGCCGTCAAGGCCTCCGGCGCTGACATGCTGCGCGGCGGCGCGTTCAAGCCGCGTACCTCTCCGTACGATTTCGCCGGCTTGAAGGCGACAGGTCTGGAGCTTTTGAAGATCGCAAGAGCGGAGACGGGGCTGCCCTTCGTCACGGAGCTTATGAACATCATGGATCTGGATCTCTTTGAAGACGTTGACGTGATCCAGGTAGGCGCTCGCAACATGCAGAACTTTGACCTGCTGCGTGAGCTCGGCAAGGTGAACAAGCCGATCCTGCTCAAGCGCGGTCTCGCCAATACCCTTAAGGAGCTGCTGATGAGCGCGGAGTACATCATGGCCAGCGGCAACGAGCAGGTCATGCTCTGCGAACGCGGCATCCGCACCTTCAGCGATTACACGCGCAATACCCTGGATCTCTCCGCAGTGCCCATGCTGCGTGAGCTCAGTCATCTGCCGATCATCGTCGATCCCAGCCACGCGACGGGGATCGCGCGCCTGGTGCCGCCCATGGCGCTGGCTGCGACCGCCGCCGGGGCGGACGGGCTCATCATCGAGGTCCATAACGACCCGCTCCACGCGCTGTGTGACGGTGCGCAGTCTCTGCGGCCGGAGGAGTATGACAGCCTTGCGGCGAAGGTGCGCAGCATCCGGGAGGTCGTGGCCGGATGAAGGTAGGGATCGTCGGCCTCGGCCTGATCGGCGGGTCTTTCGCCAAGGCGTATCATGAGGCGGGGCACGAGGTGCTCGCCTCGAACCGCAGCCGCTCCACGCTGGACTTTGCCGTGATGAGCGGCGCCGTGGACGGGGAGCTGACCAAAGAGAATATCAGCGAGTGCGATCTCATTCTGGTCGCGATCTACCCGGAGGCTGCCATCGCCTACCTCGAGGAGATGGGGCCCTATATCGGGAAAAAGCCCGTCGTCATCGATTGCTGCGGTACGAAGCGCGTCGTATGCGCGGCGTGTTTTCCGCTCGCGGAGCGCTGCGGCTTCACCTATCTCGGCGGCCACCCCATGGCGGGCACGCAGTATTCCGGCTTCAAATACGCGCGCACGAACATGTACCGCGGCGCGCCCATGGTGATCGTTCCTCCGCGGTTCGACGATATTGAGCTGCTCGGGCGCGTGAAGGAGCTGCTGGCGCCAGCCGGCTTCGGCTCGATCTCGGTCACGACGGCCGAGAAGCACGACGAAATGATCGCCTTCACCTCCCAGATGGCGCATGTGGTATCGAACGCGTACATCAAGAGCCCGACCGCCGGCGTGCATAAGGGCTTCTCCGCGGGCAGTTATAAGGACATGACCCGCGTGGCCTGGCTCAACCCGCAGATGTGGGCGGAGCTCTTCCTGGAGAATAAGGATTATCTGCTGAGAGAACTGAGCGTTTTCATCGACAATCTGAACGCATACAAGACCGCCATGGAGGCGGACGATCTGCCGGAGTTGGTGCGCCTGCTCGACGAGGGCAAGCGCCGCAAGGAGGAGGTGGACGGGCGATGACCGTCGTGCCCGTTCGCGCGTCACGCAGCTACGAGGTCCTGATCGGCGAGGGCTTGCTGGACGAGCTCGGCACTCGCGTCCGTGCTGTCAGCCGGGCGAGGACCGCCGTCGTCATAGCGGGAGAGAACGTCTTCCCCCTGTACGGCGAGCGGGCGGAAGCGTCGCTCGAAGCGGCGGGCTTCCGTGTGCTGCACCACGTCGTTCCGACCGGTGAGCAGGCAAAGAGCCTCGCCGTCTACGGCGAACTGCTGCATGATCTGTCCGAAAACCGTCTGACGCGCAGCGACGTGCTGATCGCGCTCGGCGGCGGCGTGACAGGTGATCTCACCGGCTTCGCAGCGGCGACGTATCAGCGGGGGATCGGCTTCGTCCAGGTGCCGACGACGCTGCTCGCCGCCGTGGATTCCTCTGTTGGAGGGAAGACTGCCGTCAATCTGGATACCGGAAAGAACCAGGTCGGCTGCTTTTACCAGCCCCTGCTGGTGCTTTGCGACCCGGAGACGCTGAAAACGCTGCCGGAGGAGGAGTATCGCTGCGGCAGCGCGGAGGTCATCAAATACGGCGTCCTGGGGAACGCCGCGTTCTTTGAGCAGTTGCGGCAAAAGCCCATCAGCGAGCAGGTCGAACAGGTGATCCGCACCTGTGTGGAAATGAAGCGGGACGTCGTGGCCGAGGATGAATTCGATCGCGGCAGGCGCCAGCTGCTCAATCTCGGCCACTCCTTCGGCCACGCCGTCGAGGCCTGCAGCGGCTTTACCGTTTTGCACGGGCAAGCCGTCGCCATCGGAATGGCGATGATCACGCGGGCCGCGGCTGCCAAAGGCATCTGTTCGGCCGAAACGTGTGACGCGCTGCTCGATATCCTGCGGGCTTACGGCCTGCCGACACAGACGGATTACCCACTCGAAGCGCTGCTCCGGGCGGTCTATACGGATAAAAAGCTCGATGGGGAAACGATGCACCTGATCGTGCCGGAGGCGATCGGCCGCTGCCGGATCATGCCGGTCCCCATCGGCGAGATCGGAGAATGGATGAAGCTGGGAGGCGCACGATGAACCGCACGGTCGCACCGGGTGCCCGCTGCGGCTGTGTGCGGATCCCGGCGTCCAAGTCGCAGGCGCACAGGCTGCTGATCTGTGCGGCGCTCGGCTCGTCCGGAACGGAGATCGCCTGCGATGGGATCTCCAAGGACATCGCCGCGACGATCGACTGCCTGCGGGCCCTCGGCGCGCGGATCGAGGTATCCGGCGGCGTGATCCGCGTTGAACCGATCTGCGAGAGTCCCGAGGGAGAACGCGTGCTCCGCTGCGGAGAGAGCGGTTCCACGCTGCGCTTCCTGCTCCCCGTCGTCGGCGCGCTAGGTGCGCGGGTGGTTTTTCTCATGGAGGGCCGCCTGCCGCAGAGGCCGCTCGCCCCGCTGGACGAGCAGCTGCGCGCACACGGCATGAGCATGACGCGCGACGGAGCGCGCCTCTGTTGTGCGGGCCGCCTGTCGGCCGGAGACTATGCGCTCCCGGGAAACGTCTCCTCACAGTACATCTCCGGCCTCCTGATGGCGCTGCCGCTGCTGCCTGAGTCGAGTACCCTTACGGTGACGGGAGAGCTGGAATCCGCCGCATATGTCACGATGACGGAGGATGCGCTGCGTCTCTCCGGGCTGCGCTTCGAGAAGCAGAGGAAGGCGTATGTGATCCCAGGCGGGCAGCGTCCTGCGCTCCCGGGTAAACTGCAGGTCGAGGCTGATTATTCCAGCGCCGCCTTTTTCCTCAGCATCGGCGCGCTTTCGCCGCTCGGCGTCAAGGTCATGGGGCTATCACCGGACTCCTCTCAGGGAGATCGCGCGGTGCTCTCGATCCTGCGCCGCTTTGGCGCGGAGATGATGGATCAGGATGGGGCCGTACTCATCCGGACGGGGAAGCTGAACGGCTGCGAGATCGATGCCGGGCCGATCCCGGATCTGATCCCCGTGCTGAGCGTGGTGGCCGCCGTCTCCGAAGGGGAGACGCGGATCGTGAATGCGGCGCGGCTGCGCCTTAAGGAGTCGGACCGGCTCCACAGCACGACGGAGATGCTGCGCGCGCTTGGCGCTGAGATCGAGGAGCTGGAGTCGGGGCTCGTGATCCGCGGCAGACCCTGCCTCGATGGTGGGACAGTGGACGCCTGCGGCGATCACCGCATCGCTATGTCGGCGGCTGTGGCGGCCGGCGTGAGCACGAGGCCGGTGACCGTCTGCGGTGCGGAGTGCGTTCAGAAGTCCTATCCTCGCTTTTGGGAGGATCTGGAACGATTAACGGGAGGCGAAGGATGAGCAGCAGCTATGGTGAAAACATAAGGCTGACCATATTCGGCCAGTCTCATTCTCCGGCGATCGGGGTGACCGTCGAGGGCATCCCGGCAGGAGAGACGCTGGACCTGGAGGAACTGCAGCGCTTTCTGCTGCGCCGCGCACCGGGGCAAAACGCGTATTCGACGCCGCGCAAGGAGGCGGATCGACCGGAATTTGTATCCGGTCTGAAGGGAAGCGTCACCTGCGGCACGCCGCTGACGGCGATCATCCGCAATACGAACGTCCGCTCGGAGGATTACGCTGCCGTTTCCCAGGTGCCGCGCCCGGGTCATGCGGACTATACGGCTGCCGTCAAGTATCACGGCGCGCAGGACTACGCAGGTGGCGGGCATTTCTCGGGGCGCTTGACGGCGCCGCTCTGTATCGCCGGCGGGATCTGTCTGCAGCTCCTGCGGCGGGAGGGGATCGAGATCCTCTCCAGGATCGCCGCGATCGGCGGCGTGTACGACGCGGGCGAGCTGAGCGCTTCCACGGCGGAAAAAGCCTTCCCCGTGGTCGATGACGCGCAGGGAGAGAAGATGCGCCGGTGCATCGCCGAGGCGAAGGCCGAGGGCGACTCCGTGGGCGGCGTGATCGAATGCGTCATCCGCGGCCTGCCGGCCGGCCTGGGCGACCCGATGTTCGACGGGATGAAGAACCGCATCGCCGCGATCGTATTCGGCATCCCGGCCGTCAAGGGGATCGAATTCGGCGCAGGCTTTGCCGCCGCGCAGCTGCGCGGCAGCGAGAACAACGATGCTTTCATTGCAGTGGACGGCAGGGTGATGACCGCGACCAATCACAGCGGCGGCATCCTCGGCGGGATCACTGACGGCATGCCGCTGGTCTTCCGCGCGGCGTTCAAGCCGACGCCTTCCATCGCAAAGGAACAGGACAGCGTGGATCTGCAGACGCTCACGCCGCAAAAGCTGCGTGTCGGCGGGCGGCACGATCCCTGTATCGTCCCGCGTGCGGTGCCCTGCGTGGAGGCCGCCGCGGCGATCGCCGTATACGACGCGCTGCTGCAGCGCAGAAAGGAAATGAGGTAAAGGATATGGACCTGGAAGCCTACAGAAATGAGATCGACCGCATCGATGAGGAGCTGCTCCGCCTGTTTGCGCAGCGCATGGACGTGTCGGCACAGATAGCCGCTTACAAGAAAGCAAACGCGATCCCGGTCCTGGATGCGACGCGGGAGCGGGAAAAGCTGGTCAAAGTGTACGATAAGAGCCCGGAAGGGATCGGGGATTACGCGGTATCGCTGTTTTCTCTCATCATGGATCTCAGCCGCAACTGCCAGAACCGCCTGCTCGGTACGGACACGGAGCTGACCGCGCAGATCACCGATGCGACCGCAAATACGCAGGGGGCGTTCCCAGCGCACGCCACGGTCGCCTGTCAGGGCGTGGAGGGAGCCTATTCGCAGCTCGCCTGCGAGAAGCTCTTCAAGCTGCCGAATATCTTCTATTTTTCCAGCTTCAACGCGGTCTTTTCCGCGATCGAGAAGGGACTGTGCCAGTACGGTGTCGTCCCCCTGGAAAACAGCACGGCGGGTTCCGTGAACGCCGTTTATGATCTCATGATGGAGCACAATTTCCGCATCGTGCGCAGCGTGCGGCTCAAGGTGGATCACAATCTTCTCGTAAAGCCTGGCACGAAGCTGAGCGACGTGAAGGAGATCTATTCCCATGAGCAGGCCATCAGCCAGTGCGCCGCCTATCTGCAGACGCTCAGCGGCGTCAAGGTCATTCCCTGCGCCAATACGGCGATCGCCGCGAAGATGGTGGCCGAGTCCGCGGACAAGGGCGTGGCCGCGCTTTCCTCCCGCTCCTGCATGAAGCAGTACGGGCTGGAATGCCTGGCCGAGGCAGTGCAGGACAAGGGCAACAACTATACCCGCTTTATCTGCATCAGCAAGAACCTGGAGATCTATCCCGGAGCCGACCGCACCAGCCTCATGCTGATCCTGCCGCATACGCCGGGCTCCCTCTACAAGGTGCTCTCGCGCTTCTACTCGCTGGGGATCAATCTCAACAAGCTGGAGAGCCGTCCGCTGCCGGACCGCAATTTCGAGTTCATGTTCTACTTCGACCTCGATGCGTCTGTTTACACGCCGCAGTTTATCCAGCTCATGGGAGAGATCGAGTCCATCGGGGAGGACTTCTCGTACCTCGGTAGCTACAGCGAGGTGATATGATGCGCAGATGCGGACTTCTCGGCGAAAAGCTCGGCCACAGCTATTCGCCTGCGATCCACGCCATGCTGGACGATTATGCGTATCCGCTCTACGAGCGCAGCCCGGAGGAGCTCGATGCCTTTTTGCGCGGCGGGGACTGGGACGGGCTGAACGTGACCATTCCCTATAAAAAAACCGTTTTGCCATATTGTGACGAACTGTCGGAGACGGCGCGGCGCATCGGCAGCGTCAACACGCTCGTGCGCAGACCGGACGGCAGTCTTTACGGGGACAACACGGACGCCTACGGCTTCCGGCTCCTTATCCGCCGCTGCGGGATCGACGTGGGCGGAAAGAAGGCGATCGTGCTGGGCAGCGGCGGCGCGTCCGTAACGGTGTGCGACGTGCTGCGCGAACAGGGCGCCCGGAGCGTGACCGTCATTTCCCGCGGCGGTAAGGACAACTATGAGAACCTCGACCGTCACGCAGACGCGCAGATCGTCGTCAACACGACGCCGCTGGGCATGTATCCCAACACGGGCAGGGCCGCAGTGGATCTGCGCCGTTTTCCCGCATGTGAGGGCGTGCTGGACGTCGTATATAATCCCGCGCGTACGGCGCTGATCCTGCAGGCCGAAGCGCTCGGCATCCCCTGCGCGAGCGGGCTTTATATGCTGGTCGCGCAGGCCAAGCGCAGCTCGGAGCTCTTTACCGGCCGCAGCATCGACGACGCGGTCATCGACTGCATCGAGCATGCCCTGGCCGCCTCCATGCAGAACGTCGTCCTGATCGGTATGCCGGGCAGCGGCAAGAGCACGATCGCCGCGGCGCTCGGAGAGAAGCTGGGGCGTCCCGTCTGCGAAGCGGACGCCGAGGTGGAGCGGCGCGCCGGCCGCAGCATCCCGGAGATCTTCGCGGAGAGCGGCGAAGAAGTTTTCCGCAGGCTGGAGACCGAGGTCCTTGCGGAGCTCGGCAAGCAGTCTGGGACGGTCATTTCCA
>JAFUUR010000158.1 GCA_017477695.1 Oscillospiraceae bacterium
CACCGAGCGGGCCAAGGCCGTGGTGCTGACGGAGCGGAGCTTCTGCGCCAGCGCCTACAACGGCGGCGCCAAGCTGCCCCTGACAACCGAGGATACCCTGCTGTGCATGTTGCCGCTGGGACATGTGTTCGGCTTTGTGTGCGGTCTGCTCTGGGGCCTCAGCTGCGGTTCCACGGTGGCCCTGGGCCGGGGCGCCCGGCATTATCTGGACGACTGTGCCTTCTACAAGCCCACGGCGGTGTCCGTGGTGCCGCTGCTGCTGGGCTTCCTGCTGCAGCAGAAGGCGATCAATCCGGAGATGAAAACCATCCTGGTGGGGGCGGGGGACTGCCCGCCGCAGCTGCTGGCGGCGGCGAAGGCCATGGGCATCCGCGTCAGCTTCGGCTACGGCCTGACGGAGACCAGCTCCGGCGTGGCCATCAGCGTGGGGGAGGACCCCTACGCCATGGAGATCTGCCCGGACGATACGATCACCCTCGCAGAGGATGGGGAGATCCTGATCGAAGCGCCGACCTGCATGATGCAGGGCTATTATACGCGCCCGGCGGACACGGCGGAGGTGCTGCGGGACGGCGTGCTGTATACCGGCGATCTGGGCCGCTTCGACGAAGAGGGGCGGCTGCACATCACCGGCCGGAAGAAGGACATGCTCGTCCTGCAGGACGGGACCAAGCTCTACCTGCCGGAGTACGAGGCGGAGATCGGGCAGTGCCTCGGGCGGCAGGAGCTCGCCGTGACGCTGCGCGGCGGCCGACCCGTGCTGGTGCTGCAGGGCGAGGGCGAGCCGGGCGCGATCCTCGCGGCGCTGCGTCCGGTGCTGGAGAAGCGCCCGCGCGGGCAGCAGCTTGCCGGGGTGATCTTCGTACAGGAGCCGCTGCCGCGCACGGCAACGGGGAAAATAAAGCGTTGGGAAGTCCAACAGAAAGTGAGCGACCTATGACGAGACAGGAAGTGCTGGAACAGACCAGGACCGTGATCCGCGACTGCTTTCCCGATATGCTGGACGTACAGCTGGAGGAGGACACGGTGATCAATACCGAGACCGCGATCGACTCGATGGGCTTCGTGCTGGTCATCTGCAAGCTGGAGGCGCTGTTCGACGTGCGCATCCCGGAGCGGCAGTGGAACCGGCTGTCCACCCTGGGCGACGTGGTGGACGCCATCTATAAGCGCATCAAATGAGCGTCTACAGGGAGGAGATCCACCTGCGCGCCAGGGACGTCGACCTGTACCGCAGGCTGCGCACGTCGGAGCTGTTCCGGCTGCTGCAGGAGGCGGCCATCCGGCATACGGAGCAGCTCGGCATGGGCCGGGACAAGACGCTGGACAAGGGTCTGCTCTGGGTGCTGACGCTGCAGCGCTGCGAGATCCGGCGCATGCCGGAGTATGACGAGCACGTCGTGCTCGAGAGCTGGCCGGGGCGCAGCATGCACCTGCTGTCCCCGCGCTATTACGCCATGACCACCGCCGCCGGCGAGGAGCTGCTCAAAGCCAGCGCCATCTGGTGCCTGGTGGACGGCGCGAGCAGAAAGGTCGTCTTCCCGGAGAAGTACGGCGTCGTCATCGACGGGGTGAGCACCGGCGGGGAGATCGCGCTGCCGAGCGCGATGCGCCGCGCGGCGTGCACGCAGGAGGCGGCCTTCACCGTGCCCTACAGCTACGTGGATCTGAACGGGCACATGAACAACGCCCGCTACTTCGACCTTGCGGAGGACAGTATCCCCGCCGCCGCGGCGGGGAGAAGGCTCAGACTGGTGTGTACCGAGTACGCCGCCGAGGCGCGCCTGGGCGAGACGCTACAGGTGCGCTGGGCAGCGGAGCAGGGCGAACTGGACGAGTACTATCTCGAGGGCGGCGCGGAGAAGACCTGCTTTCGCATGCGTTTGGGCTACGAGAGGTGAAACTGCATAAAAACGGGAGGCTGACGGCCTCCCGTTTTGTGTTGCTATCGTATTGCGCGTATCAGACGTTTTTGATATGATAAAAGCGTTGAACTGCGACAATCCCGAGAACGCTGAAGCGAGGTATACGATATGGATCTGCGCACGCTGCGGTACTTTGCGGTGACCGCCGAGGAACTGAATATCACGCACGCGGCGGAGCGGCTGAGCATCAGCCAGCCGCCCCTGTCCAATCAGATCAAGGCGCTGGAGGAGGAGCTGGGCGTGACCCTGTTCATCCGCGGCAAGCGCCGTTTGAAGCTGACCGAGGCTGGCAGCCTCCTGTACCGCAGGGCGGTGCAGCTGCTGGAGCTCGCGGAGCGTACGAAGGAGGAGATCTCCTCCCTGGAGGGGCTGAGCGGCACCGTCAGCATCGCCCTCGTGGAGGGGCGCGCGCCGTTTCTGCTGGCGCGCTGGATCTCCGGCTTCCACGCGGAGTTCCCGCAGGTGAAATACCGTCTCTGGAACGGCAGCGGAGACGACGTGCTTGACCGCCTGCGCCACGGCCTGGCGGACCTCGCCGTCGTGGCCGCGCCCTTCGATTCCGAGAATCTCGAGAGCATCAACGTCGGGCGTGAGCCCTGGGTGGCGCTTTTCTCCAAGGACAATCCTCTCGCGCAGGAGCCGGGGGATTTCATCGACCTGCGGAAGCTGGTCGGCAAGCCGCTGATCGTGCCCAGCCGCGCCTCGCGCATCAGCGCGATCCGCAGCTGGTTTGCAGAGCTCGACGCCGAGCCGGACATCCTCTGCGAGATGTCCAACTATCTGGACGCCGAGGCGCTCGCCGAGCAGGACGTGGGCGTCTGCATCTTCCCGCAGACCACCTACAACCAGAGCGACCTCGTCGTCTCGAAGGTCATCACCAACACCCAGCGCCAGGTGGAATACGCCCTGGTGTGGAACAAGCACCAGCACAACTCCGAGCTGACCGTGGAATTCGTCAACTACGTGCAGGACTGTCTGGACGAGGAAAAGAGCAAGCGCCAGAAGTACATCGTGCCCGCGCACGAGTACCTGCCGCCGGAGGATACCAAGCTGCTGTGAGGCCCGCCGGACGGCCCGAAAGCCGGTGTTGACCGGGTGGGTATAACATGGTAGAATATCACGATATTATAGTAGGGATGGTGCTGGCGTCGCATGTGGATCGCGGATCAATGGAAAGAATTTGAACTGCTGGACTGCTCCGGCGGCGAAAAGCTGGAGCGCTGGGGCCGGTATTATCTCGTGCGCCCGGACCCGCAGGCGATCTGGAACACGCCGCGGAAAAACCCGCACTGGAACGACCGGGACGCGCGCTATCGCCGCAGCGAGAGCGGCGGCGGCAGTTGGGACAAGGGGAGCCTGCCCGCGGCGTGGAAGCTGCATTACGGCGAGCTCACCTTCAACGTCAAGCCCATGAACTTCAAGCACACGGGCCTGTTCCCGGAGCAGGCCGCGAACTGGGACTGGGCCATGCGCAAGATCCGCTCGGCAGGGCGGAGCGTGAGCGTGCTGAACCTCTTCGCCTATACGGGCGCGGCCACGCTGGCCTGTGCCAAAGCGGGCGCGCAGGTCTGCCACGTGGACGCTGCCAAGGGCATGGTCGCCTGGGGCAAGGAGAACGCGGCGGCCTCCGGCCTGAGCGACGCGCCCATCCGCTGGATCGTGGACGACTGCGCCAAATTCGTCGAGCGGGAGATCCGCCGCGGCCGCCGGTATGACGCGATCATCATGGACCCGCCCTCCTACGGGCGCGGCCCGGGCGGCGAGGTCTGGAAGCTGGAGCAGAACCTCTGGCCTTTCGTCTCGCTGTGCGCGGGCGTCCTGTCGGACGAGCCGCTTTTCGTGCTGATCAATTCCTACACGACGGGCCTTTCGCCCTCCGTGCTGTCCTACGTGACGGAGAGCGTCTTCACCAAAAAGTTCGGCGGCCGGTCGGAGAGCCGTGAGCTGGGCCTGCCGGTGACCGAGAGCGGCCTGGTGCTGCCCTGCGGCTCCTCGTGCAGATGGGAAAGCTGACTTCCGCTGCCGGGGGCAGAGGAAGGAAGGCAGCTTTCTCCGCAGCCGCGCCGTTGGCGGGCCGCGGCGACCAAGCCCGGCCCGGGAACGGCAGGGCGGCAAGGCGGCAAGGGCTGACTTCCGCTGCCTCGTCCTCACAAGCTGCGCATCGTTCGCTTCCGCGCGGGGCGCGAAAGCTCATTCGC
>JAFUUR010000159.1 GCA_017477695.1 Oscillospiraceae bacterium
CCGCCGGGGAGCAGCTCGCCGAGCCACGCCGGCGCCGACGCGCCGCTCTCGGGCGGGGAGGCGGCGTCTCCGCCCATGAGCGACCGGGCCATCTCCGCGATCCGGTCCATCTGCTCCGCATCGCCTAGTATCTCGTTGATCCGATCCTCCAGCTCGCTCATCGCGCGCACCTCCAGACCGCGCTCAGTCGCGCAGCATCCGCCGTATCTGCTCCGCCAGGCGGCGGCCCTCCTCCGTGCCCAGCACGGTGCCCATCAGCCGACGCAGCGCGGCGCCGTCGCCGCTTTTGGCGGCCTGCTCCACGGCCTTTCCGTCGAGCATCCGGCTGAGCGTTTGCCCGTCCGCGGAGTCGGCCAGCTTCTGAAGGTCCTCCGCCTTGCCGCGCCGCCACAGTTCCCGTCCGATCGCTTCCAGATCCTGCATGCCCGTTCTCCTTCCTCACATTCCCGTTCGTTCCATTCTATTCGGCCGCGCCGAAAATGATATCCGAAAAAGGAGCCTTTGCATGAAAGCCGCCGTTTTTTCCGACACGCATACCAACACCGCCCGCATGGTGGAAGCCGTCCGCCGTTCGCGGCCGGACGTGATCCTGCACCTGGGCGACCATGACCGGGATACGGAGATCCTGCGCAGGGAGTTTCCCGGGATCCCGGTGTACGGGGTGCGCGGCAACTGCGACGGCGCCTCCGACACGCCCCTGCGCGCCGTCGTGCCGCTGGGGCCGGTCAAAGCCTTCCTCACGCACGGGCACCTGTACAACGTCCACTACGGGCGGATCGACTCGCTGGTCTACGCCGCGCAGGAGGCGGGGGCGCAGCTCGCGCTGTTCGGCCATACGCACGAGGCGCTGTACGAGGAGCTCGGCGGCGTGAAGGTGCTCAACCCCGGCACCGCCGGCAAGGGGCGGAGGCTGACCTGGGCCTGGATCGAGGTCTTCGACAACGGCGGCGTCGCCTGCGAGATCCGCGACCTGTGAGCGCCGGGCGGCAAAAGACCGCGGCGGAACGAAGCTTCGTTCCGCCGCGGTCTTTTACCCCAGCGTGCCCTGCGCGGCGAAACGCCGCGGGACGCGGGAGACGTATGCGCTGTCCCGTATGAAATAACGCCAGAGCCGGTCGCGGTAATTCTCGGCGTAGTCGATGTTCACCCGCGGCGACACGGCGATCCGCGTCGCCGGGATCTCCGGCGCATCCGCGATGAAGAGCTCGCCGCCGCAGAGATCCAGCCCGTACTGGGCCTTCGTGACGCCGAGCGCCCGGCAGAGCCTGCCCGGTCCACTGCACAGCAGGAGCGGATCGTCCGTCCCGCGGCGCGCGGCCATCAGCGCGAGCCCCTCCACGGGCTCCAGCGCGCGGACCAGCACCACCTCCGGCTTGCCCGGCGGGGCGGTCACGGCGTTGAAGCAGCTATGCATCCCGTAGACGCCGAAGATATAGGCGTAGCCGCCGTCGCCGTACTGGATCTCGGTGCGGGCGGTGCGCCGCCCGCCGTAGGAGTGCGCGCCGTCGTCCTCCGGCCCGGCGTAGGCCTCGACCTCGACGATCCGACCCGCGGCGAGGCCCTCCGCCGTCTCATGGCAGAGGAGCTTGCCCAGCAGCGCCGGCGCGACCTCGACGGCCGGGCGCCGGTAGAAGCTGCGCGGCAGCGCGCGCTTCATCACAGAACCTTCTGCGCGTAGGCGCGGATGGCGTCAAAGGTCTCCACGCTCAGATCGTGCTCGATCTTGCAGGCGTCCTCCCGGGCGATCTCCTCGTCCACGCCGAGCTTGACGAGCAGCGCGGAGAGCAGCTTGTGCCGCTCGTAGATGCGCGCGGCGATCTCCATGCCCTTGTCCGAGAGCGTGATGAGCCCATCGGGGTCCATGGTGATATAGCCGTTCTCGCGCAGGCGCTTGGTGGCGTAGCTGACGCTCGGCTTGGTCACGCCGAGATGCTCGGCGATATCGATCGAGCGGATATAGCCGTGCTTCTCCTTCATCATGAGCATGGCTTCCAGATAGTCTTCCGAGGATTTTTGGATTTTCATAGAGATCCGCCTTTCTTGTTTTCCGTTTCAAAGCGCGCTACGCCACGGCGAAGACGATCACCGTGCCGCCCAGCAGATGCTCGCGCGCAAATTGCTCCATTCCCATCGTACAGTCTTCCAGCCCGTCAGCCACGTTGAAGAAGCGAAACGAGCCGTCCTCCTGCCGCACGTAGCTGATGAAGTGCGGCTCCCGGACCTCGCGGTAGCGGAAGATCCCCGCCCGGCTGGCCGCTGCGGCGGCGACCGCTTCCTCCCGCCCGGCGATCTCCTTCGCCTCGGGGACGGTGCGCGCGAGATAGGCCCGCATCACCTTCATCAGCGTCGGCCCGGGGATGCGCAGCGCGTGCATCGCGTCCAGCTCCTGCCGGACCTGATCCCAGCCCACGTCGTGCCCCAGCGCGTGACGAAGATCGTACGCGGCGATCCAGCCGCAGCCGTTGATGCTGGCGGGCATGGTCCGGTAGCGCAGCTCGGAGAAGCAGTCCTGATCCTTGATATAGCCGTCGGCGGTGAAGCCCTCGGCAAGCGGCTTGGTCGCGGCCACGGCGGCGCCCCCCTTTCCTACGCTTTTTCTTACTCTAACACAGCGCCGGCTTTTTTTCAAGCCACCGCCGCCGGCGAAGGATACGCGGAAGTTGCACTTGACGAACGCGCGGGTGCTTGTGTATGATGATGCCATCGAGAACGCGCGCGGACGGCGCCGCCGCCGCGCGCACGGGCAGGAGTACAGCATGGACAGAAGCAGACGCATCATCCGCACCAGCATCATCGGGATCGCCGTGAACCTCGTGCTGGTGGCCTTCAAGGCCGTGATCGGCCTTGCGACCCATTCGATCGCCATCATCCTGGACGCGGTCAACAATTTCAGCGACGCGCTGTCGTCGATCATCACCATCATCGGCACGAAGCTGGCCAACCGCCGCCCGGATAAGAAGCACCCCTTCGGCCACGGGCGGATCGAGTATCTCACCGGGATGCTCATCGCGGTCATCGTGCTGATCGCGGGCCTGACCTCGCTCAAGGAGTCGGTCGAGAAGATCATCCACCCGGAGGAGGCCAGCTATACCGTCGTCTCGCTGATCATCATCGCCGTCGCCGTGGCGGCCAAGTTCTTCACCGGGCGCTACGTCAAGAGCGTGGGCGAGCAGATCAATTCCCAGGCGCTCGTGGCCTCCGGGTCCGACGCGTATTTCGACGCGATCCTGTCCCTGTCGACGCTGCTGGCCGCCGTGCTGAGCCTGGCCTTTGGCTGGAAGCTCGAGGGCGTGCTGGGCGCGCTGATCTCGGTCTTCATCCTCAAGGCCGGCGTGGAGATGCTGCTCGACACGCTCAACAGCATCACCGGCACCCGGGCCGACCCGGAGCTGAGCATCGCGCTGCGGGAGAAGGTGGCGTCCTATGAGGGCGTGCACGGGGCCTACGACCTGCTGCTGCACAACTACGGTCCCACACGCACCATCGCCTCGATCCACATCGAGGTGGACGACGATATGCGCGCGCGGGAGATCCACCGGCTGACCCGGCGCATCGCCACGGACGTGTACGAGGAGTTCGGCATCGTGCTGACGGTGGGCGTCTACGCCGCGAACGACTCCGACGACGAGGCCGTGGAGATGAAGCGGCGCACGGAGGAGATCGTGAAGCAGTATCCCGAGATCCTGCAGATGCACGGCTTCTACCGCGACGCGGAGCAGACGCGCATCATGTTCGACCTCATCATCGATTTCGCCGCCGACGGGCAGGCGATCTGCAGCGAGGTGTACCGGCAGGTCTCCGAGGCCTACCCGGACTACCGGATCGACGTCGTGCTCGATTCCGACTTCAGCGACTGAGCATCGTATCAAACGCGAAAGCGCACACCGTTTCGGTGTGCGCTTTCTTTGCGTTCCGGATCAGGCCACGGCGGACATCGCGATGGCGAGCCAGCCGGTATCGGCAAGCTGGAAGGCCAGCTCGTAGGCGCTCTGCAGGCGGTATTCATCGTAATCCTCGGTGCGCTGGGTGTAGTTCATCGCCGCGTCGTAGCGGACGGTGCAGATGAAGCAGCCGCGGTTGAGGTAGCGGAAGTTGTCGTAGTGCAGGCGGGAGAACTCCGTCTGCGCCGAGACGGCCCAGATCATCGCGTCGCGCGACTGGCTGACGTACTCGTACAGCGCCGTGCCGGGGCGGATCAGCTCGAGCAGCTTGTAGTAGCGCGTCTCGCTGAAGGGCGAGGAGGTATAGTCGGCAAAGCTGCGGAAGAAGCGGTCGACCCAGGGCTCAAGCTCGGACGCGGCCTGCGGGTCGCTCTCGTAGAAAAAGCGATACTGTCCGTCGGCGGAGACCACCGGCTCGCCCATCGGCGTATCCCCGTCCACGGCGGTGACGGTTGGGCTGCCGTAGACGCCGGGCAGCACGTAGGTGAGGCAGCGGTAATCGGCGGATACGATGTGGGAAAGCCCCTCCAGGATCCCCGCGTGGCTCTGCGCCGTCGCCGGGTCGAGCGCCAGACCGCCCACGCTGACGGCGACGCCGGCCGGGGCGATCACGGTCAGGTCGCGGCGGCACAGCGCGGCGGCGTTGGCCGTGAGCAGCGTCTCCGACGCCTCGCTGAGCGCGACGGGACTGCCGGCGGCGTCCGTGAGCTCCAGCTCGCCGTAGAGCGGGCCGACGCGGTAGCGGGCGAATTCGGTGGCGGGGCGGAAGCGCTGCTCCGCCTCGGTCAGATCATCGGGCGCGGCGCCGTCCAGATACCAGCTCTCCCCCAGGGGGCGGCCGTTGAGCAGCAGCTCCTGCCCGGCCAGAGCGCAGATCTCCAGCTCGACCGCGCGCAGGGAGCCTGTGAAGTCTCCGACGCGCACGTCGCCCAGCGTCCAGTCGTGCCGCCCGAAGGCGAGGCGCGGCCCGTCGGGCACGAGCGTCACGGTACAGAGATAGTTCGGCCCCGCGCAGACGCGGAAGGCCGCGCGGTCGGCGGCGCTCAGGCGCTTGTCGCTGCGGAAGCTCAGCGGCCCGTCGAGCGAAAGCCCGGTGCGGTAGAGCGCGTAAAGCGCGGCCGGGTCTTCAAATTCGGTGACGGCGTCTCCCGCGTCGAGCGCGGCGCCGCGCAGGAGATCCTCCGCGTCCGTCTGCGCGAGCAGGGCCTCCATCGTCAGCTCCGGCCGCGTGGTCTCGTACACGCCGAGATAGCGGTACAGGACGCCGCAGCCGATCAGACCCAGCAGGAGCAGCACCGCCGCCCAGAGCAGCAGCACGCGCCGCCATTTGCGTTCAGCCATCCGCCTCGCCCCCTTCCAGCACGATGAAAGCCGTGGGCAGCTTGCGCGGGCCCACGATGGACGAGGAATTGTTGACGACCTCGCCCCCGTAGACCATGGAAGAGGACGAGCCGCCGTCGAGGTTGCCGGCGTTCACGGCGCCGTATTCGAGCATGATGCTGCAGACGTCCTCCATCGTGGCGCCGAGCGTGCCGATGCTGCGCCCGTCCAGCACGAGGAGGAGCAGCGCGCCGTCCTCCCGCTGGCCGATGGCGGTGCGGGGGTTGATGCCGCCGCCGAGATTCTGCTGCTGGATCTCGCCGTTGACGATGAGCGCGGAGGCGAGCCCGTCGTGCGTCTCGAAGCTGACGGCCCAGCGCAGTCCGCGCTCCAGGGCCTCCCGGCCGGTCATCGCGCCGACGTGCAGGATGCCGTCGCCGTCGAGGCCGACGACGTGATAGCGCTGCGCGGGCGTGCCCCAGGCGAGCTCCCCGTCGCGGATGACGAGGCCCGTGGGGCGGCTGCCGTTGCCGCGGCCGCCCTCGTCCTCGAAGCCGCCGGCGTTGATGGCCGCGGCCGCGTGGTATTTGGCGGCCATGTCCGTCAACTGCAGGCCGGGGCTCGTGCCGAAGGCGTCGGACGTGCCGAGGATGACGCGCTTCGGGTCGTGCACGATGAGGAGCTTGCCCTTGCAGGTGCCCTCGGCGATGTCCAGCAGCTCCAGGCCGCCGCCGTCCCCGGAGGGGAGCGCGGCGAGGTGGATCAGGCTGGTGTTGACCGCGGCCGCAGGTCCCTCGTCCGCCGCGGCGCCGATATACTGCTCGAGCTCCTCTTCACTGAGAAAGATGCGCGAGACCCAGCGGATGGCGCTCGTCTCCCGCACGGAGCGGCAGAAGGCGCCCGTGACGGTGGGGGAGGGCCCCTTTTCCAGGACCCATACCAGCGCCAACAGGATCAGCACCAGGCACAGCAGCGTCACGCCCAGGAAGGAGAGGACTCTTGTAAGCGGCCCGGGAGCCCGGCCGGGCTCCCGGGAACGGGAACTGAACATACGATCGCTCCTTGCGTTTCGGGTTTGTTAATGCTCGAAGGTCGGCCAGCCGTACAGCGGGTCGTTCCAGAACGAGCTGCAGGAGGTGGGATAGTGGTCGTAATCGAAGGTCGCGCGGATCTCGGCGTAGCGCGGGTCGTAGCCGCCCTGGGGGCTGTGCTTCCAGTAACCGCCGCAGCCGGTGCCCTCGGTGGTGTTGATGTTCGTGTCGGGGAGCACCTCGCGCAGGTGTTCGATGTACTCCTCGGGGATATAGGTGTGCGTGCCGATCCAGAGCCGCTTGAGCTTGGTCAGATGCTCGAGCGCCTCGTAGCCCGTCACCTTGCCGTCGTAGCAGATGTTCAGATGCTCGAGATTCGTGAGCGAGGCGAGGGGCGACAGATCGATGCCCGGCTTGAGGGTGTTGATCTCCAGAAACTCCAGCTTCGTGCACTTGGACACGTAGCTGAGATCGTGCAGCCCGCCCAGACAGATGATCGCCACCTCCAGATCCGGCATGTACTCCATGAAGCTGAAGTCGTGCAGGTATTCGTTGTGGCCGATATCGAGGTATTTGAGCGCCGTGAGGTACTTCATCTCCTCGGTGTTGTAGTCGGTGAGGACGTGGTTGAGATTGGAGGCGAGCACGGTGTCCACGTCGGTGCGCACGCTGCAGTCGTTGCCGAACCATACGCGCCAGACCACGTGCATGTCGGGGTAGGCGTCGCGGATCTCAGCCATGGCGGGACTGGAGACGTAGCAGAAGTCCATGTCCAGGCTCCTGCAGTTTTCCATGTAGGGCAGGACGGCCTTGACCGCCGCGCCCTCGTCGTCCATGCGGATGTGGTTGAAGTCCAGCGCCTCGTCGAGCGTGGTCAGATCCTTCCCCCAGAGGCGGAAGCCGTATTCCACGCTGCCCGCGGGACAGACCTCCTGCAGCTTGCGCACGGCCTCCCAGCTCAGGCGGGGCGTCTGCTCCGTGTGGGCCAGGTCTTCCGCCACCAGCACCGTCTCGACCGTGACCTTGCCGCGGGTGTCGACCTTTTCGATCTCCTCCTCCGAGATGGGGAAGGCGAGGCCGAGATCCACGTGCCGCAGCTCGCTCATCTGCGCGAGCAGCGGCAGGATCGCGTCCACGTCCTCCTCGCGCAGCTGCGTCAGATCCAGCTCCGTCTCACCGCGCTCGTGCTCGCTCCCGTCCGGGAAGACGAGCGGTCCCGGCGCTTCTTCGGCTTCGGGCTCGCCTGCCGCCTCGGCGGCGGGCGCG
>JAFUUR010000160.1 GCA_017477695.1 Oscillospiraceae bacterium
CTCGATTATAGTAACACAGCGCATTGGCCTTGTCAAGAACTTTTTTCAAAATACTCAAAATTCCGCACGCGCAGCGCACCCGATCACACTCGGGTGACTGTAAATATAGCACCTGCGGCCGGGCTTTGTCAACACTTTTCTGACACTTTTCTGAAGAACTTTTTTCACTTCTAAATCTTGTGTTGTAACCGACGCGTCAGACACAAAATACGAGCGGGCGGCCCTCCGGAGAGGCGCCGTCCGCCCGCTGTCTATAAGCGTTCGCGATCCACGCGGCGGGCGATCCCGCCGGCCGCGTCGGCCCGCGCTCATCATAATATTATAATATTATGTATTGCGGTATTGCGCCCGCACTCACTTCTTGCCGATGGTGCCGATGCCGGGCAGCGGCTCCATCTTGTCCTGCGCGGCGTTCATGACGCCCTTGACGAGGAAGTAGACCCGCGCGAGCTGGATCATCCAGGCGAGGGGCGTGACCGCACTGGCGAAGTCCACGAGCCAGCTGAAGAGCATGAGGCGCAGGCCCTGGCCCGCATGGAAGCGCGCGTACTTGTCGTTGGGCATGATGATATAGGGCAGGATGCAGAGCAAGCCGAAATAGCTCAGGACGCTGAGCACCTTGCTGCCCGTGACGCCCGAGAGGCCCGTCCCGCGTTTCGCGCCGGTCGTACCGGAGGCGTTGTTGACGTAGCTCTGCGCCGCGCGCTCCTTCTCCTCCATGCGGCGGCGGTACTCCTCCTCCGCGGCCTCCTTGGCGGCCTGGCGGCGGATGAATTCCTGCTCCGCCCACTGGCGGTTCTTCTCCTGCTGCAGCTTCCGGTGACGCTCCATCACCTCGCGCATATCCTCCGTCTGCTGCTGTGCTTTCGCCGCGGCGGCGCTCGCCTGCGCCGCGGAGGCGGAGGCCTGCTCGCTGAAGCCGCAGGCAAGGCAGCTCACCTGCCCGTCGGGGATATAGGCGCCGCAATTGGGACAATAGGCCATCGTATCTCCTCCCGCTACGTAGTGCTCCCATTATACTCCCAAACGCGCCGCGTTTCAACCGCTTTATGCGCAAAAACGGTGGCTGCCGATCTGCACGATCAGCGGGCGGGACCAGATCCACTTGCTGGTGGCGGTGGCGGGGTTGAAGTAATAGATGGCGCCGTAGCTCGGGTCGTAGCCGTTGAGCGCGTCCCGCGCGGCGCGGTAGGCGCTCTCGGCGACGGGCTCGTTGAACTGGCCGTCGTCCAGGCAGGAGAAGGCGCCGGGCTGGTAGATGACGGCCGAGACCGAGTTGGGGAAGGACGGATGGTCCACCCGGTTGAGCACCACCGCGCCGACGGCCACCTGGCCGACGTAGGGCTCGCCGCGGGCCTCGGCCGAGATGAGCCGGGCCAGCAGATCCAGATCGCCCGAGCCGCGGCTCTGCCCGCCGGACGGGATGCCGAGCGCGGCGAGGGTCAGATCGCCGACCTGGCCGTCGGGCGTGAGGCCGTTGGTGCGCTGGAAATAGCGCACGGCCTCCTCGGTGCGGCTGCCGTAGACGCCGTCCACGCTGCCGGTATAATAGCCCCAGTTCTTGAGCCGGGTCTGGATCTCGCGCACGGTGTCCCCGCTCGCGCCGCGCTTGTAGAGATCGGCCGAGGCGTGCTGCGCGAGGGCGATGACGAAGATGTTCACCGCAAAGACGACCGCCAGGGCCAGCACCAGCTTTTTCCGTTCCGCACTCATAATAACCCTCCCACACGCTGTCGTTTCGTTCATGGGAGAGAAAGACGCCCCACAAACCTTTGGACATAGTTTGTGGGGCGATCTGCGATTTATGCGTTTTGCTCAGCTTTTGGTTTTGATTTCCTCCAGGATCTTCGCGATGAAGGCGTCCGGCTCCATGGCGCCGAGATCCTCGCCGCCGCGGGTGCGGACGGACACGGTGCCGGCCTCGCTCTCCTTCGCGCCGAGGATCAGCATGTAGGGCACGCGGTCCTCCTGCTGCGCCTGGCGGATCTTGTAGCCGATCTTCTCGTTGGAGCCGTCGAGCACGGCGCGCAGGCCGGCGTCGCACAGGCGGTCGGTCACGTCGGCGGCATAGTCGAGCGTCTTCTCGCTGACGGGCAGGACCTTGACCTGCACCGGCGCGAGCCAGGTCGGAAAGCGGCCCTTGGTCTCCTCGATGAGATAGGCCATGAAGCGGTCCAGCGAGCCGAGGATGGCCCGGTGGATGACAACGGGGCACTTCTCGCTGCCGTCGCGGTCGATATACGCGAGCTGGAACTTGGCGGGCAGGCAGAAGTCGAGCTGGCAGGTGGAGAGCGTGTACTCGGCGCCCACCGCGGGCTTGACGTTCACGTCCAGCTTCGGGCCGTAGAAGGCGGCCTCGCCGACCTCCTCGGTGAACTCGATGCCGAGCTGCTGCAGCACCTCGCGCAGCGCCGTCTCCGCGGTGTTCCACATCTCGTCGTCGTCGTGGTATTTCTCTTTGTCCGCGGGGTCGCGCAGCGAGAGCACGCAGCGATAGTCCGTGATGTTGAAATCCTTGTAGACGTCGAAGATCAGGTCGCAGACTGCCGCAACCCCGTCCTTGATCTGCTCAGGGGTGACAAAGAGGTGCGCGTCATTCTGGCAGAAGTGACGGCCGCGCTCAATGCCCTTCAGGGCGCCGGAGGCTTCAAAGCGGAAGTCATGGGCAATCTCACCGATCCGAAGCGGGAGGTTCCGGTAGGAGCGGGGACGGTTGGCATAAATGCGCATGTGGTGCGGGCAGTTCATCGGACGGAGCACATAGGCTTCGCCCTCCAGCTCCATGGCCGGGAACATGTTGTCCTTATAGTGCTCCCAGTGGCCGGAGGTCTTGTACAGGTCCACCGAGCCGACGCACGGGGTCATGACATGATGGTAACCGAGTCTGCGTTCTTTTTCCTTAATATAGTTCTCCAGCTCCTGCCAGACGATATAGCCGTTGGGAAGGAACATCGGAAGGCCTTTGCCCACCAGATCGTCCGTCATGAACAGCTGCATTTCCCTGCCGATCTTGCGGTGGTCGCGC
>JAFUUR010000161.1 GCA_017477695.1 Oscillospiraceae bacterium
CGTACAAACGCCATATGCTGGTACGCTTCCTCACGGGAAAGTTCGTGCCGGACGATCTCAAATACCAGGTGGATATACTGGGTCGACAGGAGATGCCACTGCATATCGGTCAATGGCTTCACGTGCTTTCCTCTACACTCCAGCAATGCGGCATATTGCCTGTTGGATTCTGCCTCCCGCCGGATCAGATCTTCCTCAAAGCTTTCAAAGCGCGAGCCGTGGGCTCGGCAGATCAGGAGCTTTGCGCCTTCATAGTGGTCAAAAATGAAATCCACCAGAGCGCTGGACCATTCCTCTCGAAAGGGGTCATACGCCGACGGGTCCTCCGTCAGTTGTCCCATGCTGTCCGCGTTCAGTGCGTTCAGCGCGTCGATCGTGTCCTGGACCAGGGCGCCAAACATATCCTCTTTGCCGTGATAGTGCTTGTAAAGTCCGGCAGTCGTGATACCGACAATTTTCGCGATCCGGTTCAGAGAAGCCTTTTCATAGCCATATGCCAGAAACTCCTCTCTCATGCAGGCAAGGATTCTGGCACTGGTGGCACTTTTATCCTTTGGCATAGCTTTGCCTCGTTAGTTAATACTATTTACCACCAGCAGTTTAGCGCAAAGCCGGATCCTTGTCAAGTCTTTTCAAGCGCCCATCCCTCTTTCCTTAAGCCCTTGAAGCAGTTTTCGATCCCTTTGGCGGAAAGCCCTTGTAATGATTAACCAGGAAAATGGCAAGAAGATATCTATATACATTTGAGGGTGGGCAAGCCTGCCCACCCTCAGGCACAAATCAAATATTTCTTAGATTTCCCGTATCCGGCCTTCTGTCAATACGTCCAACATAATCTTTGCTTCTGATTTGAAAGCCATGCAGAAGGTTTTTGCATTTTTGAAACCTCCATTTTCTTCACTTTTTGCCCTTTCCCCAGTTCTGATGGAGTTCTGATACAAACGAGGTTTACGGGCTGACCATCGCGGAGTTCTTAGATTTCAAGGCGATGTACGGCTACTCCTTCGACGAACAGAGTGAGGACTGAAAATAAACAACAAGTATGGGCTTCTGCGGACTGCTCCGGCAGAAGCCCTCATTTTATCCCTCGTATTACAAACAGCGGTGTGGAAGCAAAGTTGAGCTTTTCTTCCTCTGACCAGACACACCGCCAGACAGTTTCGTCAGCTTCGGCGTCAAGCCCGAGGGCGTGAAGCTGCCGCAGATCCCATGCCGGGCGGCGTATGTTGGAGAGGGGCATGCGGCGGGCGATGCCCTCCATCACGTCAAAGTTTTCTCCCACGTTCTGATCGCCCACGCCCTGCTCGGCGCTGTTGGCCCGATCCCGGTCATAAGCCCGACGGGCGTCATCGTCAAACAGATAGGAATACCAGTTCGCGTCGAAATTCAGCAGCAGGCCGCCCGGCCTCAGCACCCGCGCCCACTCGGCGTAAGCCTGAACCGGGTGGGGCAGGTTCCAGGTGAGGTTGCGGCTGACCACAACATCAAAGCTCCCGTCCGCAAAGTCCAGAGCCTCCGCGTTCATCTCCATCCAATGGATCTCGTCGGCCAATGTGCCGGCGTTCTTTTTTGCCTCGGCGAGCATGGCGGGCGTCAGGTCGATCGCAGTCACATCATAGCCCAGCTCGCAGAGCAGGATGGCAAAGAAGCCCGGTCCGGTGCCGACCTCCAGCACGCGCAGCTCCTGCGGTGCTCTGTTCGGAAACTGCTTTGCGACCTCGTCCCGGAGGCATTCGCGCCATTTCGTTCTCTGCTCGGTGGAAAGCTCCAACTGATTGACCTCCGAATAGCCGGAAGCGCGGCCGGTCCAGTAGCTTTTGTTTTCAGTTTCAATCGTTGATCGGGACACCGTAAGTCACCATCGGCCCTTTCTCCAGGATGTTCAGCGAGGCGCACTGATGAAGCAGCACACCGTCCTGCGGCGCAAACTCTGTGAACAGGCTGCGCCCGAAATAGTCGCGGATCTCGCCCAGTTTTTCTCCCTTGCGGAAGAACTCGCCGGGCTGCTTTTCGGGATACCAGCAGCCGGTAAAGGGCGCGTCGTCACTGTATTCCAAAAGCTGCGTCTTGGGATAGGGGACCGCCCCGCCCGGCAGCACGCCGAGACAGCGCAGGATATTGCGCACGTCGGCCTTGTCGGCCTCGATCTCCTCCCGGCTGAAGAGGCTCAACTGCCCGCGCTCGATGAGCACGCTGGGGATGCCGTGAACGGAGGCCAGGTTATAAGCTCCGCCCGTGCGGCAGCGGGAGCGGACATAGTATTTCGTGTTGATGCAGGCGATCATGCGCTTCGCCGTCTCCTCGGCGGGGGCGTCTCCCAGGTAGTAGGCGTAGGGCACCAGCGTCTCGTAACCGTCGCCGCTGTGCAGGTCGATGTAAGCATCCACGTTTTGGATAAACACCTCAAATAGCATATGCGCAAGCCGGTCGGCCTCGCTGCCCTCTTTGTCGCCGGGGAAGACGCGGTTGAGGTTTTTGCCGTCCTCATAGACCATGGACATGGTGCGGTTTTCAAAGCCGGAGCGGTTGGCCAGCGGCAGAAGGATCACGTTGCCGCGCAGCTCCTTCACATCCAGCTCATTGGAAAGCTCGATGGCGGCCTGGATGCCCACGTATTCGGCGTTGTGGATGCCAGCGGAGATCAGCACCGTTGGGCCCGGCCGCTGCCCACAGAGCAGCACATGGGGTACATGCAGCTCGGTGCCCTCCACGTGGATATGATCCTTGACGGTTTTGCCGGGCGTCAGCTCATGCCCGGCGATGGATTTTACGGCCATTTCCATCCTCCGAAATACATCTTGATCATAAAGTAACATGTTTTTTTGTTGCTCCACAACCCCCCGGGGGGGATAAAAAGTTCCTGTTTTTTGCATTTTATATCCCCCCGGGGGGCTTACGCAGGGAAAAAGGGAGATATATAATTTCCGTAAGGTCCGCCGATCCGAATAATGGAACGGCCAAGTGCTTGAGGGAGCATGGACCAAGGATTGCACAGAGAGGGAAAGCATATGGAACTGATCAAGCATCGCGTGACGCATTACTGGTCCCACCGGGCGGAGGCCTTTGAGGCGCAGCGCCTGCGTGAATATGACAGCGAAAAACGGGATCGATGGCTTGCGGAATTTCGCAGGTATCTGCCGCAGGGGAGAATCCTGCGGGTCCTGGACATTGGGACCGGCACGGGCTTCTTCGCCTGCCTGCTGGCCGCCGAAGGACATGAGGCGACCGGCATCGACCTGACGCCGGATATGATCGACCATGCCGAGCATATGGCCGCCGTGTTGGGGCTGGACGCCAGCTTCCTTCTCATGGACGCGGAGGAGCCGGAATTCGAGCCGGAGAGCTTTGATGTGCTGGTGACCCGCAACCTGACCTGGACGCTGCCGCACATCGAGAAAGCCTATCGGGAGTGGTACCGGATCCTGAAGCCCGGCGGCGTGCTCATCAATTTTGACGCGGACTACAGCGCCGCGCTGGAGAATGAGGAGGAGCACGAGCTGCCGGAAAACCACGCGCACAAGCTGGTGCCGGATTATATGCGAGCAGAAAATGACGCCATCACGATGGAGGTCGGCGCCTATCATGAGCCGCGCCCGCAGTGGGACGTGCAGCTTCTGGTGGAGGCCGGCTTTGAGCGCGTCACGGTGGACATGGGCGTCTATCGGCGCATATATGCCGAGGTGGACGAATTCTTTAATCCCACGCCGATCTTCACCATCGCCGCCTTCAAATCCCGGGAGGCGTGAACATGAAGCACTATGCGGTCAAAAGGCTGCTGCAGTTGATCCCGATCCTGCTTGCGATCACCTTCCTGTCTTACGGCATGATGCGCATCGCGGGCAGCGACGTGGTCGAGCAGAAAATGGAGAACACCGGCGAAACGGTGTCCCAGGAGATCATAGACGCCGCCAGAGAGGAGCTGGGCCTGGACAAGCCCTTTGTCGTGCAGTATTTCACCTGGCTGGGCAATCTCCTGCGGGGGGATATGGGGACTTCCTACGTCTCCAACAAACCGGTTTTTTCGACCTTCGTCTCCAAGCTGCCCGCTACGTTGCTGCTGACGGTCGTCTCCATCCTGCTGACGGTAGTGATCTCGATCCCGCTGGGGATCTGGTCGGCCGTGAAGCAAAACCGGGCGACCGATTACGTGATCCGTACGGCGAGCTTTATCGGCAACTCTCTGCCGAACTTCTTCGTCTCGCTGCTGCTGATGTATCTCTTTGCCATCCGCTTAAACTGGTTCCCGGTCATCTCCCGAGGCGTTAGCCTGCAGAGTGTGGCGCTGCCTTCGCTGACGCTGGCCATCGCCATGTCCGCCAAGTATCTGCGGCAGGTCCGCGCCACTGTTCTGGACGAGCTGAGTAAGGATTATGTGCTGGGCGCCAAGGCTCGAGGCGTGAAGTTTTCCATCACCATGATGAACAGTGTGATGAAGGCATCCCTTGTGACGATCATCACGCTGCTCACTCTCTCCATCGGCTCTCTGCTGGGCGGCACGGCCATCGTCGAGTCGATCTTTATGTGGGACGGCGTCGGCAAG
>JAFUUR010000162.1 GCA_017477695.1 Oscillospiraceae bacterium
GCGAAATTCTGGAGACCAAGTACAAGGGCTATGACCTCAACGGCCACCGCGGCGTCGCCGAAGGCCGCTACGACGGCTATGCCGTTACCCCCGGCCGCGAGAAGGTCGAGGGTGTCAACCCCAACCTGAAGGATCTGGCGCTGCCGTTCAAGTAGTTCTGCGAGATGAACGGCGTCCCCCTGGTGCAGAAGATCTGGATCGGGCCCTTCACCTCCTTCGGCTACGGCTATTTCGACGAGATCCCGGCTGCCTACGTCTTAAAATATCTGGACTTCCAGACCTGCATGAACTTCGTAAAGGTTAATCTGTGGACCTGGAAGAACGGCACGCAGTACATCTGGGAGCAGCTCAACGATCACCTCAAGAATCCCGCCCGCCTCAACTCCACCATCGAGAAGGTCGAGCGCAGGGACGGCAAGGTCTACGTCACCGTCAACGGCGAGGTCGAGGAGTACGACAAGATCATCGTCACGGCGCCGCTGTACGTCCCCAACAAGCGCGCCGACGGGCAGGTCGGCATGGTCGATTACTTCGACGCCCGCGAGGACGAGAAGGAGCTCTTCTCCAAGATCGACTACGAGCGCTACGACGTGCAGGCCTTCCTCACCGACCCGGACAAGCACCCCGAGATCTCCTACTACGTGTTCGACAACATGGTGCCCGGGAAGCTGGGCCACCTGATGGTCTACTACCGCCGCTGGAAGGATAAGATCGACCAGGTCATCACCACCTACGCGCTGCGCAAGCACAAGGACAGCGAGGAGATCCCCTACGAGGAGTGCCGCCAGATGGTGCAGGACGATCTGAAGATCATGGGCAACCCCGCCAAGGAGATCATCAACGAGTGGTCCGTGTACTACTTCCCCCACGTCTTCACCGACGACTACGCCGCCGGCTGGTACGACAAGGTCGAGGCCATGCAGGGCAAGTACGACACCTTCTACGCCGGCGAGGTCATGTCCTTCGGCGACATGGACGAGACCGCGGAGTACTCCCGCGAGCTGGTCGAGCGCTTCTTCTGATTCCCCGCGCCTCACATGGAGAGCGGAACGGCGTTCCGCTCTCCATGTTCCAACTTCTTCTGAAAGGAAATGCCTATGAATTTCTATAAAGACCACTACGATGTGGTCATCATCGGCGGCGCGCTGGCGGGCATGTCCGCCTGCCTGCAGCTCCAGGCCTGGGGCGTGAAGGACATTCTGATCCTCGAGAAGCACAACATGCCCGGCGGCCTCGCCACCGACTTCGTGCGCAACGGCTTCGAGATCGAGGCCACGCTGCACGAGATGATGTCCATCGGCCAGCCCGGCAAGCGGCTGAAGGTCGGCCAGTTCTTCGACGATATGGGCGTCGACATCGACTGGCTGCCCGTGCCGGAGTGCTACCGCGTCGCCCTGCCCAACTCCGGGATCGACAAGGTGCTGCACCACGACTATGACGACAGCTACACCACCGTCGCAAAGGAGATCGACGAGGTCTGCCCCGGCACCTACGAGAAGGTGCACGAGCTGATGCTCCTGTGCCGCCGCGTGTACGACAGCATGAACATCCTCTCCGTCACGCCGATGAGCAAGGTGCAGATGCTGCTCAAGCACCCCGACTTCGTCAAGACCGTCGGCTACACCGCGACCGAGGTGATCGACACCTTCGGTCTGCCGAAAAAGGCAGTCGAGATGCTGACGCCGTACTGGATCTACGTCGGCAACCGGATGGACGACCTGCCCTTCACCATCAACGCCTTCCTGATGGCGGACTACATCACCGGCTCCTACGTGTGCCGCGGCTTCAGCCACGAGATGAGCATGAAGCTGCAGGCCAAATGCGAGGAGCAGGGCGCGCAGTACGAGTTCAACCAGGAGGTCGAGAAGATCCTGGTCAGGGACGGCAAGGTCTACGGCGTGCGCACCGCGCGCGGCGATGAGATCCACTGCGACTACGTCATCTCCGGGCCCTACCCCAACCGGGTCTACACCCAGATGATCGAGCCGCTCAGCGAGGTGCCGGAAGGCGCCATCCGCATGATCAACAACCGCAAGCTTTCCGTGGTGCCGGTGTCCGTCATCATGGTCATCGAGGGCACGCCCGAGGAAAACGGCGTCACCAACTACTCCACCTTCTCCGGCTCCACCATGGACACCAACGAGATCTGGGAGAACTACGCCAACATCACCGAGCCCTATAACTACATCACCACCATCTGTCTCAACCACGCCAATCCCACCCTCCCCGAGGGCTATACGCAGCTGTCCATCACGGCGCTGGTCCCGTCCAAGCCCTTTGAGGACGTGAAGGAGGAGGATTACTTCGACCTCAAGCGCCGCCTCGCCTCCGAGATGATCGACGAATGCATCAAGATCACGAAGGTGGACTTCCGCGGCCGCATCACCGAGCTCGAGGTCACGACGCCGATGACGGTCTCCCACTACGTGGGCGCCTGGAAGGGCAACATCTACGGCTACCTGCACTCCATGGAGGATCACGCGGTGGCCCGCCTGCAGATGAAGGAGAAGGATCACTTCATCGAAGGGCTGGAGTTTGCCGGAGCGCACGGCATGTCCGGCGACGGCATGGGTCCGCAGATCACCAACGGCCGCGCCGCGGCCAAGGCCGTGCGCGAGGATATGGAAAAGAAGGAGGCTGCGAAGAAATGAGCATCAAGGTCAAAGGCTTTTTGAAGGACGTCGGCGGAGCCTCCCGCGTCACCAAGCTGAGAGAGGAGAACTTTGCCAAGGGCTCCCCCATCCCCGATCCGCGCGACCCGATCCGCGAGACCGCGGACAAGCTGCACCCGAAGCACATGGTCTTCAAGGTGGTGGATATCCGCGAGGCCTCCCCCAGCTCCCGCGTGTTCCGCTTCGAGTCGGCCGACGGGCACATCCCCGTCTTCCAGAGCGGCCAGTACGTGAACTTCCGCCTCAAGATCGGCGAGAGCCAGCTCTCCCGCCCTTACACCATCTCCTCCGCGCCGTACGAGGCGCGGGGCGATCACCCGTTCTTTGAGATCACCGTGCGGCGCAACGTGCCCTACCTCGTGCCCGACTATCTGTTCGACAACGTCAAGGTCGGCGACGAGCTGGAAGGGGCGCTGCCCTTCGGCTTCTTCTACTGGGAGCCCCTGCGCGACAGCAGGACCATCGTCGCCCTGGCCGGCGGCAGCGGCATCACGCCCTTCCACTCCATGGCCAAGGAGATCGCGAACGGCAAGATGCAGGGCGTCAAGCTCACGATCCTCTACGGCTCCGTCAAGGCCGACGATATCGTGCTCAAGAAGGAGCTGGATGCGATCGAGGCGGCCTGCCCCGACGTGAAGGTCGTGCACGTGCTGTCCGATGAGCCGGACTGGCCCGGCGAGAAGGGCTTCATTACCCGGGAGATCATCGAGAAGTACTCCACCCCTGACTGCACCTACATGTTCTGCGGTCCCCTGCCCATGTTCAATTTCGTCAAGAAGGCTCTGGACGAGATGGGCGTGCCCGTGCGGCGCTTCCGCCACGACGTGGTGAACAACCCCGCGGACGTGTCCACTCTGCCCGGCTATCCCAAGGGGACGGAAACCAAAACCTTCCAGATCACCGTACTGCGGGGCATCCACGAGGATGTGATCCCCGCCGCCGCCAGCGAATCCGTGGCCGTGGCCCTGGAGCGCGCCGGTATCAAAGTGGACACCCACTGCCGCAACGGTGAGTGCGACTTCTGCCGCAGCCAGCTGCTCAGCGGCGACATTTTCGTCTCCCCCATCGGCGACGGACGCCGCCGCATGGACAAGGAGATGGGCTGGTTCCACGCCTGCTCCACCTGGCCCCTCAGCGATCTGAAGATCAAGATCCCCATCATGTAAAGCAAAAAAAGAAATCCTGCCGTTCGGCAGGATTTCTTTTTCGTATCCGTATCAGATTATCGGCAGACGAAGCAGTGCCACTCCTCCTCGGAGACGTGGTCAAGAATCGTAAAGCCGTTGGTTTTCAGCGCCGCTTCTGTCTCCGGCCAGCGGTTTTCGATAATGCCGGAGCAGA
>JAFUUR010000163.1 GCA_017477695.1 Oscillospiraceae bacterium
AACCCCCCGGCACTGGGGCCGCGGTGGTCCGACCGCGGCCCCTGTGCCGTGCTGTTCTTTATACTCTGCGGAAGGTCTTCGTATACCGCAGCAGCTTTTTCGCCAGCTCCCTGCCTGCCTCGTCCGGCAGCATGCGCCACTGCCAGTTGCTGCCGAAGGTGCCCGGCGTGTTCATCCGGCAGGAGCCCGGCAGCTCCAGCAGATCCTGCATCTGCACGACGAACAGATCCGAGGCGGTGGCCATGCCCGTGCGGATCATGCCCCAGCACCAGCCCTCGTCCTCCGTCACGTGCATATAGCGCGCGGCGAAATCCCGGTCCGAGCGGCCGGTGTTTTTCAGCCACCCCATGACCGTGTCGTTGTCGTGGGTGCCGATGTAGCAGACGCTGTTGGCCTCACAGTTGTGCGGCAGATAGTCCGAGTCCCCGTGCGCGTCGAAGGAGAACTGCAGGATCTTCATCCCCGGCATGCCGGAATCCGCCCGCAGCTTGCGCACGCCCGGCGTCACGTAGCCGAGATCCTCCGCGATGAAGCTCAGGTCGCTGAACCACGAGGTGAGCACGCCCACCAGATCCATGCCCGGGCCGGGGCGCCAGACGCCGTTTTTCGCCGTCGTCTCCCCATAAGGTACGGCCCAGTAGCTCTCGAAGCCGCGGAAATGGTCGATGCGGATCACGTCGTAGAGCTTCTTCGCGCCGTCGATGCGGCGGATCCACCAGCCGTAGCCGTCCGCGCGCATGGCGTCCCAGTCGTAGAGGGGGTTGCCCCAGAGCTGGCCGTCGTCGGTAAAGGCGTCGGGCGGCACGCCCGCCACCTCCTTCGGGACGTTGTCCTCGTCGAGCTGGAAAAACTGCGGCTCGCTCCAGACGTCCGCCGAGTCGAGCGCCACGTAGATGGGCACGTCCCCGATGAAGCGCACGCCCTTCTCGTGGGCGTAAGCGCGAAGCGCCTCCCACTGCTCGAAAAACAGATACTGTATGAAGACCTGAAAGTCCACGTCCTCCCGCAGCCGCCGCCCGTAGCTTTCGACCGCCTCCGGACGATGCAGGCGGATATCCTCCTCCGGCCATTCGGTCCAGCCGCGCATGCCGAAGTGCGCCTTGACCGCCATATAGAGCGCGTAGTTTTCCAGCCACGCGGCGTTCTCCCGCCGGAAGGCCGCCACCGGCTCCGCGAGCTTTTCCCGCCCGCGCGCAAAGGCCATGCGCAGCAGACGATAGCGCCCGGCGTAGAGCCGGCCGTAATCCACGTGCCGCGGATCCGTCCCCCAGTCAAAGCTCTCGATCTCCTTCCGGCGGAGCAGACCCTGCCGGACAAGCCGATCCGGGTCGATGAAATAGGGGTTGCCCGCGAAGGTGGAGAAGGAGGAATAGGGGCTGTCCCCGTAGCTGGTGGGGCCGAGCGGCAGAAGCTGCCAGTAGCGCTGCCCCGCGCTCTTCAGAAAGTCCACGAAACGATAGGCGCTCTTCCCCATCGTACCGATGCCATAGGGCGAGGGGAGCGAGCTCATCGCCATCAGCACACCGCTGCTGCGTTCCATAGCGTTTTATCCTTTCTCAGCCATTGACGATGGCGTATTCGATCTGCCAGCCGTCGACGCAGGCGGCGGTGACGTCCGCCCAGTTGACGTCCTCGATGGCGGCGGAGTACTTGATGAGCGTGCCGCGCAGGCTGTCCGTCCAGCTCTCGAGGTTGGGCGCGTATCCGTAGACCCAGGCGACGTTATAGCGCCCGGCGGCCCGCAGCGCCGCGGCTTCAGCCGTGAAGGCGTTGGTCGTGGCGGGCGCCGCGCGAAACGGCACGTCCCCGATCCCGGAGAGGATGCGCAGGCCCTCCTCCGAAGAGGCGCACCACGCGAGGAAGGCGAGCGCGGCCTCCCGATCGGCCTCCGGGGCGTTCGCGTTGACCGCCCAGCGGTTCTCCGACCCGGTGCTCAGCCCGGCGTTCTCCTCGCCCGGCACGCCGCAGTAAAACGGCACGATCGCCAGATCCCCGGGGGCCATGCCCCAGTCCTCCGTCAGGCGGCGGTAGGCCCAGCTCCCGCTCGGATAGAAGACGGCTCCGCCCTCGGCGAAGCGCTCCTCCGCCCGGGCTCCGGTCGACGCGCCCAGGTTATACACGTCGGCGGGCGAATCGATGATCCAGACGTTCCACAAAGCGCGGAAGCGATCCAGATATGTGCCGCTGATCGCGGCGGGCGGCTCGCTGATCCCCCCGTCGCGCAGTTCGCAGAACAGCGCGGTGTTGAGCAAATCCAGCGGCGCGAAGCGCCCGGAGAAGCGGTCCATCCCCACGGAGGTGAAGGCGTCGAAATTGAGGCCCGCCTTGCGGTCGTGGATGCTGACGGCCATGTTGCGCAGCGCGTCGAAGCCGTTGAGCATATCGAGGGTATACCCCGCTTCCTCCAGGAGCGCGCGGTTCACGACGAGCCCGGCGGTCTCGTACAGCCAGGGGATCGCCTTGGTCTCTCCGGCGCGGTTGACGAGGCTGTACTCCGCGGTGGTCAGCTCGTCCATCACGGCGGTCCCGTCGAGCGGCAGCGCGTACGCGTCCCATGTCTGCAGGGCGGCGGCGCCGCGGATATTGAAGAGCGT
>JAFUUR010000024.1 GCA_017477695.1 Oscillospiraceae bacterium
AAGGAGGACGTGGCCCTGTACCTGCATACCTACGGGCACCTCCCCTCCAACTTCATCACCAAGACGAAGGCCCGCGCCGGCGGCTGGGACGGCGGCTCGCTCGAGCCGTACTTCCCCGGGATGTGTATCGGCGGCGGCGGCTTTGCCAACCGGGAGGGCATGCTCCCCGACGCGCCGGGCCGCAGTTGGAGAGAGTGCGATATCAACACGCTGGGGCGATCATCCCGCGGGGCGGAGCGGCTGGTCTACTCCAACGACGGGCTCATCTACTATACGGGCGACCATTACGAGAGCTTCCAGCTCCTGTACGGTGAACCCTGACGCAAAGCAAAGCGGTCGGCGACCGCTTTGCTTTTCTTTGGTCTCTCCCAGAATATTCCTTTTCGACAGAATTCGACAATCCTTTCCGCAAGAGGATGAAAAACTTTGTCGAATTCCCTTGCAGCGTGGCGGAAGATGCAATATTATGTCAACAGATTTCTTTGTTTCTTCGACAGATTTCTGTTGTTGTGCGCCCGCAAGCTATGGTAAATTTATTGCGATATCAAGGAATTTCTGGTTCTGTCGATACGAAACGGTGCCGCACACGCACTAAGGGGAGGAAAAATTATGGAAACCAAAACGCGCATACTGATCGCCGACGCCAACGCCGATTTCTGCAAGCTGTTCAGCGACCTGCTCGCAGCCGAGTCGGATCTCGAGCTGGTCGGCACGGCCGGGGACGGGTTCGAGGCGCTGGCCAAGACGGCCGAGCTCACGCCGGACGTTCTGCTGATGGATCTCGTCCTGCCGAAGCTGGACGGGCTGGAGGTCCTGCGCCGCCTGCCGGAGACTGGCGCGCAGAGCCACGTCATCGTGCTCTCGGGTTTTTTCAACGCCAAGGTCATCGCCGACTGCACCGCGCTGGGCGTGGACTATTTCATGCCGAAGCCCTGCGACAGCGCCGCGCTGATCGCCCGCATCCGGCAGCTCACCGGAACACCAGGCGTCGCCGTTCCCTTCGAGGGCATCGACTGCCGCGCCGCGCAGACCGCCGGGCAGGGCGAGGATCTCGAGGCCGTCGTCACGGATATCATCCACGAGATCGGCGTCCCGGCCCACATCAAGGGCTATCAGTATCTGCGCGAGGCCATCATCCTCACCATCAACGACATGGACATGATCAACGCCGTCACCAAGGTGCTCTATCCGGAGGTCGCGCGCAAGTTCGGCACGACGCCCAGCCGCGTAGAACGCGCCATTCGCCACGCCATCGAGGTGGCCTGGGACCGCGGCGATATCGAGGTGCTGCAGAAGTTCTTCGGCTACACGGTGTCGAACATCAAGGGCAAGCCGACAAATTCGGAGTTCATCGCCATGATCGCGGACAGCTTGACGCTGCGGAGGAAGCACGCGGCGGAGAGGTGAATGCACTCTGTAATCACATGTTTCATAAAGAACAAACCACAGGCCCGGCGGGGAACCCGCCGGGCCTGTGCTCTATCTATCCCGTTTTTATGCCTGCGCTTCGGCGGCGCCGTCGCGCCATGCGGCAAACTCCTTGAGCTCCGGCTCACAGAGCATGAACGCGGCGGCCAGCACCGCGATATCATCCAACTGCCCGAGCACGGGGATCTCGTCGTTGATCAGATCCTGCTTCTTCACGACGTAGATGAACGCCGCCACCAGCGTCGCGATTACCTTGACGGAGACCTTCGTGTAAGCGCCCGTGACGTAGCCCTTGATCATGGCGACCATCTGTGGAACGTCGGAGAGCACGGAGCCCGCCACCGGGACGTCCTTCAGCTTCTCCTCGAGCTGTTTGAGCAGCTCGTCGATCTTGCCCGGATCCTTCAGCATTTCCTGCGCCTCGGCGATGCCGTTTTCCAGCGCCTTTTTTGCCTGTTCAAAGTCGACTGCCATAGCTTTCTCCTCCTGTTTATTTGCGGGATCTCTCCCTTTATTTGCCCAGAATGCTCTCGCGCGCCGCCTTGCAGGCGTTGACGAGCAGCATGGCGTCCATGCTGTAGGCGACGCTGTCGTAGCCCAGCGCGAAGTCCTCCCGCGCCGCCTGCTCGGTCCCGGCAAAGATCAGCGTGGGCTTCTTCGCCGCGGCGCACACCGCCTGGATATGCCGCACCGCCTCGCGAAACTCCGGCTTGTCGAACTCGCCCGGGATGCCCATGGCCGTGGAAAGGTCGTAGGGGCCGACGAAGATGCCGTCGATCCCGTCGATGGCGACGATCTCCTCCAGGTGCTCCAGGCAGCCCAGCGTCTCGCACTGGGGGATCAGCATGGTCTCCCGGTTGGAAAAGTCGAAATAATGCGCCATGCCCTGCGTGGCGTAGTCCTCATACCAGAAGCCCGTACCCGCGGCGGCGGCCACGCCCCGCTGGCCCCGCGGCATATACTTCCCGTAGCTTACGATGGCCTCTGCCTCCGCGACGGTGTTGACGCTGGGGATGATGAGCCCCTGCGCGCCCACGTCCAGCAGCTTCAGGATCGCCGCGCGGGAGATCTCCTGCACGCGCGCGAAGGGCGTTACGTTATACAGCCGCGCCGCGCGGATGAAGTCCAGCGCCGCGAACGGATCAAAGGGGCCGTGCTCGGTGTCGATGATGAGATAGTCCATCCCCGCGAGGCCGAGGCATTCCGCGACAGTCGCGGTACCGAGCTCCATAAAGATCCCCAGGGTCTTTTCGCCCCGCAGCATTTTTTCCCGTACAGTGTTTTTCATCGTCTTCCTCCTGTGTCGTTCAGATCCCGGCGGCTCAGCGGCCCGCCGCGGCGCGCCCCTCGGCGGTCAGCTTCTCGCCGACGAGGCGCATCCCCTGGATGCAAAGGCCGGACACCAGGCTCAAAAGCGCCAGCGCCAGCATGGCTTCTCTCTTTTTCATCATGGCTTTATCCTCCCTGTTATCGTGTCTTCCCGCGCCGCGCCCGTCCGCTGCGGCGCTCCTCCCGCAGGCGCTTTCGCACGTAGGCGAAGGCCGCGTCCTCCCCCTCGTCCTTCAGCACGCGCAGCATCTCCTCGATCTCCGCGCTCGTCTCCGGATGGATGAGGATCTCGCTCTTGGAGCGGACGAAATAGCCGTAGGGCGCGGCGTCCGTATACTGCTCGCCGAGGTAGACCTTGCTCGCCGCGATCCTGTCGCAGAACATCTCCGCCACGTAGCGCAGCGGCATGCGGTTGCCGCCGAAGCCGACCTTGCCGTCGGGTGTGATCAGATAGTCGATCCAGTATTCGAAGTGGTGCCGGTTGCGGCCCTTGTGGTGCAGCCAGGCGATGGAGAGCCCGGTCTCCCGGCGCTCCTCGTCGTTGGGGCTGCGGAAGCCCTGGTAGTACTTCGCCCCGCGCCAGAATTCCACCGGCGCGTACTTGCTCAGATCGTGCGCCAGGCCCTGGCCGTAGAGGCCGAGGCGGAAGCAGTACCGGCAGACGAGGTTGCGGTGCGCGGTGATGGTCTTGAAATGTGCGATCGGATGCATAGGTATCTCCCGTTGACTTGCTCGCTGCGGAATGCCGCCGGCCGGGCGCGGCTCAATAGACCTTGCGCAGCGTTTTCGCATCCGCGCCGCAGCTGCTGCAGAAGGCCTCGAGATCGGAGGGCGAGCGGATCAGCATGACCTCGTGCAGGCGGCCTGTGCTGCGTTCGCGCATGCAGGCTACCTGTTCGCCCGTGCAGATGCTGCACCGGAGCACCGGCTCGTACTCCTCCGGCGGCCAGGACGGCGCCGCTTCAGGCGCGGTCCGCTTTTTGAAAAGCGCCATAGTCTCACCTCTCGGCCCCAGTATACGGCATTTTTTCCCGCTTTGCAAGACGAAACGCACGCGGACTTACGCCTGCTCCCCTCCCACGGGGAACAGCAGCCCGAATACCCGGCGCGTAAACGGTGCCGCGGCGAACATGTTCCAGAAGAACGCCATGGGAAAGTTTTTGATAACCGTCCCCACCCAGATAGCCGGGAGCTGGCCGACCGGCTGCTTTGCCAGCATGACGCTGAACAGAATGGAAGCGACCAGGCTCATCGTCGGGCACATGATGGCGATCGTCCCGGCCTGCCGCATGAGCCGACAGAAATACGGGTTGTCACGCGCAGGGTCTGTGACCCTCGTGGCGAAGGCGGCGCCAGCGCGATTGCCCCAGAGATTGGAGAACAGAAACACGAACAGGCCCATGTAGGCGGCCTCCAGCAGCGCCGCGGGGAACACGGCGTTGGTCATGGAGGAAAAGCCGCCGGGCTGTTGGGGAAAGCCCATCTTGACGGCGATGTTGTAGACCTCCATCCCGATGGCCATGGAATAGGACATGAGGAGACCGAAGATGATCCCCTGCGCTTTGGTTCTTGGCATGATGTTTACCTCCGAAATAAGTCGATAGAAAAGGCGCAGCCTACCGAAATAGACTACGCCGAAACGACTTATTTCTAATTCACAAGCATGCGTTTTCTTCTTGATCATTATACTGGATCGCACAAGAGATTGCAAGGCAAAACCGCGCACTGCCGCTCACTTTTTCATCTCCACGTACGGCAGCTCGCCGTAGCCGTTCTTGCGGTAAACGTGCACGGCGCGGGCGTTTTCCGCCTCGACCTCGAGCCGCAGGATCGCCTCCGGGTACCGCTCGGCGGCATAGCGCAGAAACTGCGTGCCGTACCCCTTTTCGCAGTGCTCCGGCTTGAGGTAGAGATCCTCGACCCAGACGCAGGGCTTCCCGAACTCGGTGGAAAAGCTCCTGGCGAGCATGGCATAACCGACCGTCGCCTCCCCCTCGGTCAGCACGAAGCCCTCCAGATACGGACTGCCGCAGAGGCAGGCGTCGATATCGGCGCGGAAGATCTCCTCCGAGCCGTTGGTGGACACCGCGGGCGAGGCGTAGAAGGTGCGCATCATCGCGAGCACCTCGCCGCGGTCTTTTTCTCTCATGGGTATGATCGTCATCGTCTTCCTCCTTCGGCCGCCGCTCTCCGTCAGTCCAGCACCTTCAGCGGCTGCCACTTGCGGTAGTCGCCGGAGACGAGACTGTAAACGATCCCGTTCTTCTCGCCCTGGATGCTGTCGTGAAAGCGCGCCTCACCGTGGCTGTGCGCGTAGATCACCTGCTCCGCGCCGTATTCCTCCGCCATGGCGGTAAAGGCGCTCTCCTCCTCCAGGATGCTGGTGGGCGGATAGTGCAGGAACATGATGAAGCGGCGGTAACCGTCCGCCCGCGCCGCCTCGAAGGAGACGCGCAGCCGCTGCAGCTCCCGCTCCACCAGCTTCCGCGCGTGCTGCTCTGCCTTCTCGTCCCAGCCGACGATGCGCCCGCGCGCGTTGAGATAAAAAGGCCCTTCAAAGGTGAAGCCCTTGGTGCCGACCAGCGCGCAGTCGCCGTAGGCGTAATAGTTGTTCTGCAGGAAGTACAGCCGCCCGGCGAAGCGCTCGTTGAGGCGCTCGGTCCTGTTCGCGTCCCAGAACATGTCGTGGTTGCCGCGCAGCAGGATCTTCCTGCCCGGCAGCGCCTCGATGTAGCGCATGTCCTCCTCGCACTCGGCGAGATCGCGCCCCCAGCTGTGGTCGCCCACGAGGACGAGCGTGTCCTCTGCGGTGAGCAGCTTCTCGCAGCCGCGTTTGAACTTTTCCTCGTGGTTTTTCCAGACCCGCTCCTTCATCTGCGCCCTCGCCTTGAGCGGCGTCTGAAAGTGCAGATGCAGGTCTCCGATCGCGTATAAGCTCATATCGCGTCCATCCCGTTTTCGTTTTCGGCCGTATTGTACCACGAACGCGCCCGCGCGCGCAACCCGGGGAAAGCTGCGCCGCCCGCGCTACCGCTCATAAAACGCCGTGATCGCCTCGTGGAGAAAGGCGGCGAAGCCCTCGCCGTACCGTTCGTCGGTGACGCGGCGCACCGCGTCGTCCAGGTACGTGCGCGCCTGCGACAGCATGATCGCCTTTTCATCCTTGAGCTGCAGCAGCTTCTTCATCACGAAGCCGTATTCGCCGATCAGCTCCCGGACCGCGTGACTCTGCGCGCCGAGCGTCCGCTTCTCCGCCAGCTTGTCCAGAACGGCGTCGATCCGTCTCTTATAGCTCATCCGGATCGTCTCGCTCAGGGGATGCCTGACCGCGTCGGCATAGGCCTCTTTGCCGCCGTACCACTCCACGACCTTGGCGTACTGCCGCTGGATCTTCTCCGCCGAGAGCGCGTCGAGATAGTGCTCCCTCCATTTTTCGACGGAGCCGAACTCCCCGATCGCGGTCTCCTGCAGCGCCGCCGGCATATGCGCAAGCATCGCAGCGAACAGCTCCGCAGTCTCTTCCCTGCTGAAAACCGTAAAATCCATCGTTTCTTCTCCTTTCAGCGCGGCGTCGATGCTGTCGATCAGCCGCTCCAGCCTATCCTTCTTCGCCATCAGCAGCGCCCGCTGCGCGCGCAGGATCTGCTCTCTGTCCAGCGCAGGGTTTTCCATCAGCTCCCCGATGGTGCTCAGAGGCACGTCCAGCTCGCGGAAATAAAGGATCTCCTGCAGCGCGGCCAGCGCCTTTTCGTCGTACAGGCGGTACCCCGCTTCGGTTTTCCCCGCGGGACGGAGCAGCCCGATCGCATCGTAGTACCGCAGCGCCCGCGCGCTGACCCCTGTCCGCTTCGACACGTCCTTGATCGTCATCATCCTGTATTCGGCTCTATAGAGAGGTGTTCAGAGAATCAGATCTTGAAAATAGGATTATTTCACTCTAAAAGCAGAACCTCTCGGTGTTAAACCGAGAGGTTTGTGATTATCAAATGTTCTGCAGAACGGTCGTTGCGACTTCGAACATTGTAAGTATACTGCTTGTCAAAGCTAAGAATACGAAAATCCTTTTCGTATAAGCCTCTAATAAAGTCGGTGTTTTTAATCACCAGTATAAACCGTGCCAGTGTTTTCTTCAACGAATTGGCCAATCGTTCCTGGTCACTTTGAGTAAAATCCTTGCCCTCATAATCAGAGAAGTCGGTGTCATAGGGAGGATCCAAAAACATAAAGTCACTCTCTGTCAAACCGATATTGCCTATAAAGGTCTCAAAGTCGGAACAATGAATATCTGTATTTGAGAAGAGCTGAAATATTTCCCGGTTGAACATATTCTCAATTTTTGAGCGCATATCTTTTCTGTTGTATGACATGCCGCCATATGGAATGTTAAATTCACCTTTTGCATTGTATCGGAACATGGAGCCGTAGCAGTATTCACGAATGAAATAGAAATTGGCGGCACGATACTGGGTAGATTGGTCGGATAGGCGGCCAAGACTAATATCATTAAAAACCTTCCGAAAGTACATATAATAGCCACTTGCAAAGCCTGTGATTAAGTTTTCACTAAGGTCTTCTGGCGAGAAAGGTTTCTTCTTGTAGTTTGCAACAGTGCGGACAAACTTATTCTCTGCCATCTGATGAAGAAAACAGTCAAACTCTTGCTTATCTAGAAGCAGTTTTTCACTAAATCCATAATTGATCCGATCAGACAAACTAGCTATCATATTTCCGAGAGTAATGCTTAACTCATCTGGCTGTAGATGCTCTTCCAACAAATCGAAAAAAATATGCGTCAAATATTGAGATTGATCGCTGCATACGGTCGGACTTATTGTTTCTGCGCTGGAAGCTGACAATGATTTCTCCAATATGCAAAGAAACTCAATCATGGCTACACTGGGGAACATGGTCGAACTATGTTCGGCGTACGGCCTGATTGCCGGCACGGGAATTGTAGACTGCAGTCATCGTTGGAAAGAAAAAAGGCAGCCGAAGCGGGCTCCGGACGCCTGTGTGATTGAGCAGATTGATTCTTATATCTTCGATCCGCAGATCGATATTCCTCTCCAATACCGCACAATCTATATGCTCCTCCGACTGATCAGTAATCGCATCAATGAGGTTCTATTCATGCCCATTGATTGTATCACCTATCCAGATGTTGGAATCTATTCTATTGCCATCCCTACGCAGAAGGAAACAGCATATCATGTTCCGGAATTCCATCAGTATCCCAAAAAGCTTTCCGGCCAAGAGGAAGGATATCTTTATTCCTGTATCCGAGAATTACAGGAGTACGCCCGTAGTCAGCAAACCAAGCTTAAGAGTCATCACCAGGATTTCTTATTTGTTTCTCCCTCGGGCAAAAGCCTTGTCACAACGCAAGATGTAAATACGTTTCTGAAAAATGTCTGTGAGAAATACCAGATTAAAGATGCATCCGGGGTTCAAACCAGCATTACTTCTCACGATCTTCGGCACACAGCGGTAGTTGAACGGTTCAAGTATGGGATTATTTCTCCATATCAAACAATGAGAGAAAGCAATCATTCCAGCATTGATCAGACATGTGGGTATGGTTATGCATCGGTACATGACGAATCGAAAAAGCTTACAGAGATCTCAAAAGGAATGCTTGAAGACCAATTTGCTGTAAGCGAACCCACAGATAAGAAAATCGCGCCACGCGCGATTTCTAAGAAGAAATTTAGTGCATTGTGCAAAAATTACGATACGCGACTTCTTCTGGACGGTTCGGTCTGCGTCAACTCTGCCTGTGTCCCTATCTTCGAAACATGCTCAATGTGCGAATACTTTATAGTTGATCCAAAGTGGCAAGAGCCACTTGAGGAATACATCGCGATATTCACAGACCGTCTTAACGAACTTGAAACCATTGGCGGGAACCCCAACAGCATAGCATTCCTTAACCATCAAAAAGATGTGTATACACGTATTCTAAGCAAATTTGTGTGCTTTCAAAATGATAATTCAAAAATGGAGGTTGTTTAAATGAATACCAAAGTTAAAGAGTCTATGTACGAGCAGCAGCGCGAAAACATGCGTTGTAGTATTGATGAAGCTATTGAGCGGTTACGCTCTACTGGCATTCGCGTCACAAGAAAGTCCATCGCAGATGAAATTGGCTGTCATGAAAACACGATGAAACAGCCATACATTCGGGAGTATCTTTCTACTTTTGAGGAGTTTCAGCCCCACGGTAAGAATACTTCTCAAATGACCATGGAACAGG
>JAFUUR010000164.1 GCA_017477695.1 Oscillospiraceae bacterium
CCTCCGGCCGCTACATGGTCGTGACCAAATCCCCGCTGACCGGCATGATCGCCTGTGCCAACTCCGGCGGTATCTGGGGCGCCAAGCTGAAGTTCGCCGGCTGGGACGCGCTGATCGTCGAAGGCCAGGCCCCCGACTGGTGCTACCTGAACATCGTGGACGACAAGATCGAGATCCTCGACGCCAGAGAGTATCTGGGCGTTCTGAGCGAAGAGATGGACGACAAGCTGAAGGCCAAGCACGGCGCCGACTGCTCCGTCCTGAACATCGGCCCCGCCGGTGAAAAGCAGGTGCTGCTCGCCGCCGTCATGAACGACAAGGACCGTGCCGCCGGCCGTTCCGGCACCGGCGCCGTCATGGGCAGCAAGAAGCTGAAGGCTATCGTGGTCACCGCCACGCGCAAGCAGCTTGACGTCATCGCCGACGTGGAGGCTCTCAAAGAGGCCAACAAGGCCTGCCTCAAGATCATGACCGCCAATCCCCTCACCGGCGAAGGTCTGCGCGCTCTGGGCACCGCGTCCCTCGTCAACGTCATCAACGGCATCGGCGCCCTGCCCACCAAGAACTGGCAGGAGAGCTACTGCCCCACCGCCGACGAGTTCTCCGGTGAGACGCTGGCGGAGAAGTACCTGGTCAAGCCCGGCGCCTGCTACCACTGCCCCATCGCCTGCGGCCGTATCATCAAGCACGACGACAAGATCGTCGGCGGCCCCGAGTACGAGCCCCTGTGGGCCTACGGCAGCGACTGCGGCAACGACGACCTCTACACCATCGACGAGGCCAACCGTCTCTGCAACGAGTACGGTCTGGACGCTATCGGCGTGCCCTGCACCATCGCGGCTGCCATGGAGCTCTACCAGCGCGGCTACATCAAGGAAGAGGACTGCGGCGGCGTTCCTCTGGAGTGGGGCAGCAAGAAGGCCCTGACCGAGTGGACCAAGCGTATGGGCGATCCCCAGACCGAGCTGGAATGGCTCATGAGCTCCGGCTCCGCCCGTCTGTGCGAGGCCTACGGTCACCCCGAGTTCTCCATGAGCGTCAAGAAGCAGGAGATCCCCGCGTATGACGCCCGCGCCATTCAGGGCATCGGCATCAACTACGCCACCGCCAACTGCGGCGCTGCTCACGTCCGCGGCTACATGATCGCGCCCGAGGTCCTCGGCATCCCGGCGCAGCTGGACCGCACGGTGACCGAAGAGAAGGCCGGCTGGGCCAAGACCTTCCAGGATCTGACCGCCGTCATCGACTCCATGGGCAACTGCCTGTTCACCTCCTTCGCGCTGGGCGCCCCCGAGTACGCTTCCCTGCTCAACGCCGCCACCGGCACGAACTACACGCCGGAAGAGCTCCTCGAAGTCGGCGACCGCATCTTCAACATTGAGCGCATGTTCAACAAAGCCGCCGGCATGAAGCCGGAGGACGACCGTCTGCCCAAGCGCCTGCTGCAGGAGCCCATCACCAACGGCCCCTCCAAGGGCATGGTCAACAAGCTCGACATCACCCTGCCTCAGTACTATGAAGCCCGCGGTTGGGTCAACGCCTTCCCCACGGACGAGACTCTGAAGAAGCTGGGTCTTGACGAGTGCGTCGGGAAATAAGTATAATATGCGTGAAGGGAGAGGCTGCCCGCCTCTCCCTTTTTGCTTAGAAAAGGATGTGTTTCTATGATCGAAGTACGCTTTTTTGCAACGCTGCGGGACGGTCGCGGTAAGGTCATCCAGATCGACGCGGAGAAAGCCGCTGTCGCCGGGGACATTCTCCGTCTCTGTGAGATCAAGCCCGAGGAGGTCGCGATCCTCCTCATCAACGGTTTCCATTCCAAGCCTGAAGATCCCGTGAAAGACGGCGATCAGATCTCTCTGTTTCCTCCTGTGGGAGGCGGCTGAGCAATGGATGAACGCTATATCCGCAATCTGGGGGCTCTGACGGAGCAGGAATGCGCCTTGCTGCGCACAAAGACGGTTTTCGTGGCCGGCTGCGGCGGCCTCGGCGGGTATCTTATCGAAATGCTGCTGCGGCTCGGCATCGGGACGATCCGCGCTGCCGACGGCGATGCATTTGAGGCCTCGAACCTGAACAGGCAGTTGCTCTCCTCCCCTTCGTCTTTAGGCCGATCCAAGGTGGAGGCGGCGGCTATGCGCGCCGCTCTGGTAAATCCGGACGTCCGCTTTGTCCCGATCCCCGCGTTTGTGACGGAAGAGAATGCGGCAGAACTGATCCGGGACTGCAGCGTCGTGCTGGACGCGCTGGACAACATTCACGCACGTCGGATTCTCGCACGCGCGTGCGCGCAGGCGCGCATCCCGCTGGTTCACGGTGCGATCTGCGGCTGGAGTGCGCAGGCCGCCGTTGTCATGCCGGGTGACGATCTCATCGACAGGATCTACCCGGATGGCGTCAGCATAACCAGCAAGGCCTCGCTTTCCTTCACTCCGCCGTTTTGCGCTGCTTTGCAGGTGGCTCTCTGCGCCAGACTCCTGACCGGACGGCCGCTGGAGACCGGGCGTCTCTACATGGCAGATCTTCTGGATATGGAAATGGCGAGCTTGTTCTGATCGGGGGAAACATGGGAGATTCGATTCGCAAGCTGTACGTGGAGGTTTCCTCTCGCTGCAATCTCCGTTGCAAAATGTGCTTTCGGCACAGTTGGGTCGGCGAGCGCTTTGGTGATCTCAACCCATCCGTCTTTGCGCGCGTGATGGATGATCCTGTCCTGCAGGAAACCGGGACCGTCTTTTTCGGCGGTATGGGAGAACCTTTGGTGCACCCTGCTCTGATCGAGATGGCTGCCCTCGCGTCAGCACACGAAAAAAAAGTTGAGCTCGTCACGAACGGGACGCTGTTGACGCGTGAGCGGATCAGGGAACTGCTGCATGCCGGGGTCTCCCGGATCTGGGTCTCCATTGACGAGCTCTATGAGAACTATGGAAAGATCCAGGTCGGCAGCGATTTTGATCTGGTCCTCGGCAATCTGGAGGCCTTCAACGAGCTTCGGCGGGGAAAAGAGGTCCGCCTCGGCATGACAGCCGTCGTGATGCGGGACAACGTCGCCAGTCTTCGCCGTATTCGGGAATTTGCTGAGCGCTTTGGGGCCGACGACCTGAACCTCAGCCATATCATCCCCAACCGCGCAGAAGACGTAGAGCAGGCGCTATGGCCCATGTGCGACGTGGCAGCCATCAAGGCCGTGACGGATAAGATCGGCTACACGTGGCGCTTTGAAGGCTTCGATATGGGAACGCAGATCCCCATGTTCAAGTTCTCAAAACGCTACAAGGATCTGCTCTTCCCGGACGAGGAGAGTCTGCAGGAAGCGGAGCTCTTTTCCTGGAAGGGAAAGCCCGTCACCCGGCGCACCAATTGGTGTCGTTTCATTGAGGAAGGGCACTGCTTCATCCGCTGGGATGGCGACGTCTCTCCCTGCATGGGGCTGCTCCACACAGCAGATACCTACCTGGGCGACCACAAGCGCAGGATCCGGCACCACAGTTTCGGGAATACTTTTGCGCAAAGTCTCGGTGAGATCTGGAATGGAGAAGAATACCGGGCTTTTCGTCAGCGTGTCCACGAATTCAAGTATGCCCCCTGCCTGTTCTGCGGCGGGTGTGAGAAGCTGGAAGAAAACGAGACAGACTGCATCGGTTCCCTCGCACCGACCTGCGGCGGGTGCCTCTGGGGCCAGGGCTTCGCGGTTTGTCCGTGATCACCGCGGCTTCATGAGAACAGCTTTATCAACGCCCTGAGATACGCTTTTTCACTGGCAGCGAGCTATCGCGCCCCGAGAAATCTTTTGTCGGGATCTCGCTCAGGCGGGACGCACTCCCCCTTTATGAAAAAAGTTCCGAAGACGCTTATTGTTAAGCAGTCTTCGGAGCTTTTTGTTTGCGCGGCGGATCCATATCCGAACCGGTATTCAAATCCCAGCCCGCGGAGCGGGCTTGACAGCCGCCCTGGTTATCTCCTAAAAGGAGAAACCAAA
>JAFUUR010000165.1 GCA_017477695.1 Oscillospiraceae bacterium
ACGGGGGACATGCGCGCCTATCTGTGAAAACGAAAGGACCTGGCCGGGCGGCCAGGTCCTTTTGCTGTGTGTCGGGAGCGCGGTCAGGCCGCGTTGGCCAGCGCGCCGCTCGCGGCATAGGCCGCGGCGCTGGCGCCGGCGATCCGGCCGAAGATGGTGAAATCGGCCACGGCGTTGCCGCCGAGACGGTTGCCGCCGTGCACGCCGCCCGTGACCTCACCGGCCGCGAAGAGACCGGGGATCACGCTGCCGTCGGTATCGATCACCTGCGCGTCGCTGTCGATCTTCACGCCACCCATGGTGTGGTGGATGCCGGCGGTCACGTGGATCGCGTAGTAGGGGCCGACGTCGAGAGGCTGCGCGAAGCTCGTGCGGCCGAAGTCGGGATCCTCCTTGTTCGCCACGTATCCGTTCCAGGTGTTCATGGTCGCCTCAAAGACGTCCGCGGGCACGCCGATCGCCTCGGCCAGCTCCTGGTAGGTCTCGCCGCTGAGGGTCAGTCCGCTCTTGATGTAGCCTTGGATGACGCTGGAGGCCTGGACCATCTTGTCGTCGATGATCAGCCAGCTTGCGGAACCGGTCTGGGCGATCTCGGCCGCGGAGACCTTGTCGCGCGTGGAGACCTCGTCGTAGAAGCGCTCGCCCTCCTGGTTGACGAGGATGGCGCCGTCGCCGCGCAGACCCTCGGTGATGAGGGTGGCGGTGTTGGCCTCCACCGTGGGGTGGATCTGGATCTGATCAAGATCCACGGTGTCCGCACCGGCCTCGACGGCCATGGCGATGCCCTGTCCCTGGACGCCGGGGGCGTTGGTGGTCATGAAGCCCTCCAGGTCGGGACGGTAGGAGGTGACCATATCCAGATTGCCGCCGAAGCCGCCGGTCGCAAGGACGACGGACTTGGCGTTGACGGTCACGGTGTGGCCGTCCTTCGCAGCTGCGACGACGCCCACGGCCGCGCCGTCTTCGATCAGGATCTGCTCGGCGGTGGTGTTGAGGAGCACGTCGATGCCGCGATCCTTCAGGTTCTTGTCCAGGATGGGGACGATGTATGCGCCGACGGAGACGACCTTGCCCTCGTCGTTGACGGGGCGGTGGATGCGCTTGACGGATGCGCCGCCGAAGCTGGAGACGTTGTGCAGGTCGGCGCCGATGGTGCTCAGCCAGGCGATGGCGTCCTCGCTGTTCTCAGTAAGGGTCTCGACCAGGGCGGGATCGTTCAGGGCGCCGCCGCCGATCAGCGTATCAAGCTGGAACAGCTCGGTCGAATCGAAGTAGCCGTCGGGATCCGCCTGGTAGGCGTCCCACTGCTCGCGCACGATCGCAGCCAGCTCCTGGATGCGATCGTTGTCGGGATAATTCTCGGCGGCGGCGAGCTGCTTATCCACGCCGGCGGCCTCACCGAACTCATTGAGATCCTGCCACTCGGTCTTGGCGGCGTTCATGCCGCCGGTGGAGCGCACGGAGTTGCCGCCTACCATGGCCTGACTCTCGAGCACCAGCACGCTCTGGCCCGCATCGTGCGCGACGATGGCGGCGGTCATGCCTGCGCCGCCCGCGCCGACGACCACGACGTCAACGTCGTAGACTTCGTCCTCGGCCGGGGCCGCCTCCAGGGCGACGGGCGCGGTTTCGAAGGCGGCGGCGTCGATCCCCGCGGAGGAGAGCGCGTCGCGCACGGCGTTCTTGATGGCTTCGGACGGGATGGTGGCGCCGGCGATGGCGTCTACCTGCAGGCTCTGCGCCTCGTAGATGGCGCCGGGCAGCTGATCGACCGCGACGGAGCCGATGCCGTCGGTCTCCTCCTGCTGGATCACGCGGATCTGATAGATCTGGTCGGCGGTCGCGACGACCTCCACAGTCACGTCGCCGTTGCGGCCGAGCGCGGTGCCGGTGACCGTCACCGCCTCATCGGGCACATCGGCCGAACCGACGGTCTTGACCGTGTGGCTTGCGATGATGTTGGCCACCAGAATGATCAGCAGGATCACGCCGCAGCCGATGCCTATGAGATCCAACAGCTTTTCGTTTGTCTTCTTCATATTTTCCTCCCTTTTACGAATTGCGCAGCGACGGTCCGCTGACGGGCGCCGCTTCGTACGATATTCTATATTTTATCGGAAAGGTCGGAGGATTGCAAGGAAAACTGGATATAAATAGAAATTTGTGCAATTTGGTCGAAATGAGTTCGTCGCCCTCCCTCCCGTTTGACAATTAACTTGCAAATCCGCGCCGGCTGCGGTACAATACGGACAGTATGCTGGCGTGTTGTGCGCCGCTTGCGGGAAATCTTTTGAAGAGAGGGATTATTATGGCAGAACTCAGACCCAAGATCGTCAAACTGTGTCATATCATTGGCGGCTTGACCGGCGTCGTCAACAAGATCGACGAGAACGCGCCGGAATACTACAGCCTGGCCGGCATCCTGACGGATGACGAAGCCGACGTGGCGATCGCCGCGGGCCTGCGCAAGGAGCGCACCGCCGCGTGGCTGGCCAAGAAGGTCGGTAAGCCCGTCGACGAGGTGGAAAAGCTCGCCAAGCACCTTGCGTGGATCGGCGTGTTCCGCTGCACCTACGATCCGGTGGACGGCGTCGACAAATACTTCATGCAGATCTTCGCTCCCGGCATCATGGAGATGCTGGTCAACAACCAGGAGCTGCTGGATACCCACCCCGAGGTGGGCCGCGCCTTTGAGGAGTACACCCGTATCCGTATGCAGACCATGAGCCCGCTGATCCCCAACGGCTATGGCCTGATGCGCGTGGTGCCGGTGGAGAGCGCCATCAAGGATATCCCCAACGTACACGATTATGAAAAGCTCAGCTATTATCTGAACAAGTATGACACCTTCTGCGTGTCTCCCTGCTCCTGCCGCGCCTCCCGCACCTCCATCAACGACGGCTGCGGCCATCTCGCGGAGGAGATGTGCCTGCAGATGGGCAAAGGCGCGGAGCATTACATCCGTACCGGCCGCGCCCGGCAGATCACGCGCGAGGAAGCGCTGGAGATCATCAAGCGCGCCGAGGAGAACGGCCTCATGCACGATATCCCCAATATCGAGGAGGCCGGTGAAAGCGCCGCCATCTGCAACTGCTGCTCCTGCGCCTGCTTCGGCCTGCGCGTCGGTCTGATGTTCGGCGCGCGCGACGCGATCCGCTCCAACTTCCAGGCCGAGGTGGACGAGGCCAAGTGCGTTGCCTGCGCGCAGTGCGTCGAGGTCTGTCCCGCCAACGCTTTGAAGCTCGGGCAGAAGCTGTGCACTACGGTGAACATCGCCCCGGCCAAGTATACGAAGCTCTCCGAGCACATCGTCTCCAAGGAGGCCTGGAACCCCGACTATCGCGAGAACCGGGAGGACGTCATGCCCGGCGGTACCTCGCCCTGTAAGGTGGCATGTCCCGCACACGTGCCGGTCCAGGGCTATCTGAAGCTGGCGGCACAGGGGCGCTATACGGAGGCTCTTGAGCTCATCAAGACCGAGAACCCGCTGCCTGCGGTCTGCGGCCGCATCTGCAACAAGCGCTGCGAGGCCGAGTGCACCCGCGGCGGCGTGGACGAGGCCGTTGCCATCGACGAGGTCAAGCGCTTTATCGCCGACCATGACCTCAACAGCGAGACGCGCAGCATCCCCAAGATGGTCAACCAGATCGGCAGACCTTACGAGGAGAAGATCGCCATCATCGGCTCCGGCCCGGCCGGCCTGAGCTGCGCGTACTACCTCTGCAAGAAGGGCTACAAGGTCACCGTGTTTGACCGCAACCCGGTCCCCGGCGGCATGCTCACCCTCGGCATCCCCAACTTCCGCCTGGAGAAGGACGTGCTCAACGCGGAGATCGATATCATCCGCGAGATGGGCGCGGAGTTCCGCTGCGGCGTGGAGGTCGGCAAGGACGTCACCATCCAGCAGTTGCGCGACGAGGGCTATAAGGGCTTCTATCTCGCCATCGGCGCGCAGAAATCCAGCGCGATCGGCGTGCCCGGCGAGGCGCTGCAGGGCGTCTACGGGGGCGTGGATTTCCTGCGCGAGGTCAACCTCGGCGGCAAGCCCGAGATCGGCAAGCGCTGCGCGGTCATCGGCGCGGGCAACGTGGCGATGGACGTGTGCCGCACGGCCGTGCGCCTCGGCGCGGATAACACTTACGTCGTTTACCGCCGCTCCCAGGCGGAGATGCCCGCCGACCCAGAGGAGGTCGCCGAGGCGATGGAAGAGGGCGTGCAGTTCCGCTTCCTCAACGCGCCGGTCGAGATCCTCGGCGCGGACGGCAAGGTCTGCGGCCTGAAGGTCGAGATCATGGAGCTGGGCGAGCCCGATGAGAAGGGCCGCCGCAAGCCCGTCGGCACCGGCCGGTTCGAGACCATCGAGGTCGACTCCGTCATCGGCGCCATCGGCCAGAAAGTCGACTGGGGCACGCTGGACGTGGGCGCGCTCGTCAAGACCGGGAAGGGCACCGCCGAGGCGGACGGCCTGACTTACCAGACCGCCGAGCCCGATATCTTCGTCGGCGGCGACGTGTACACCGGACCGAGCTTTGCCATCAACGCGATCGCGGCCGGCAAGGAGGCCGCCATCTCCCTGCACCGCTACGTGCATCCCGGCCAGACGCTGACCATGGGCCGCGACCGCCGCGTCTACCGTGCGCTCGACAAGGAGCACGTGCAGCTCGAAGTCGGCGGCTTCGACAAGGAGCACCGCCAGGTGCGCGGCTACAACGCCGAAAAGGCCAAGACCTTTGCCGACGCGCGCGTCACCTTTACCGAGGAGCAGGTCCGCAAGGAGACCGCCCGCTGCCTCGGCTGCGGGGCGACCAAGGTCGATCCGTATCTGTGCATCGGCTGCGGCATCTGCACCACGCGCT
>JAFUUR010000166.1 GCA_017477695.1 Oscillospiraceae bacterium
GGGGAAAGATAACGGTTTCCCTTACCGAGCCCGGAAAACAGATCTATCAATACGTCAAGGATATCCTTACGACAGAGGATATGCTGGACCGGCGCGTTGCTCAGATCAAGGGTGCGGAGACCGGGCCGGTCCGGCTGGGCATAATCGAAAGCGTTACGGTCAATTGGCTATCCGGTATTCTGTCGCTCTATCGAGAGCTCTGCCCGGGGGTGTCGGTAGAGATCAAGGAATGCGGATACGGCACGCTGATCCGGGACGTGCTTTCCCACGAGCTGGATCTTGCCGTGGTTTCCCATACATCTGTCCGCGAAAACACCGATCAGCCACTGCAGTTTATTCCTTTGTATGATGACCGGATCGTGTGCGTTCTCCCGCGCTCTTCTGCCCTTGCCGTCCGGGATTTTATTTCCGTTGAGGAGCTTTCCGATCTACAGGTGATCCTGCCGCAGGGCGGAGACGAAGCCGATGTGGAGCAGTACCTGATCCGGCACGACGTGCACCCCAAGATCGCGGCGTCTTCCGCTTCCTGTGTCCCGCTGCTGGAGCTGGTGAAATGCGGGGTCGGGATCGGGCTTACGCCGGAGCTCTCCGTTATGAACTTCGGCTATGAGGACGATCTCCTCGTGCTTCCCGTCGTTCCGTTCGAGGCGCGAACGCTTGGGGTCATTACGCAGGAACCAAGATTTCTCTCGCCCGCAGTTCAAAAAATGTCCGAGACGATACAGGAGTACGTGGTGAATCACTTTAATATTTCGCTTTAAGGGCACGGAGCCCTCGTGATCGTAATTGCCCTGGAGCTTCATGGCGCCGCGGTCCTGGTTATAAGAACAACGCAAACGGCTTGATCGCTTTCTGTTAAGCTGCTCGATACGTTCAGCTGCAGGATAACGCCGTATGCTGCAAACTGAACGCGAAAAAAGTTCGGCCCCCGGCGGGGCCGAACTTTTTTCGTTTCACATTTTTTCCGGGGCGCTGACGCCGATCAGGCCCAGCGACAGGGCCACGACCCTGCGCACGCAGTCGGCCAGCAGCAGGCGCGCCTGCAGCAGCCCCTCCTCCGCGTCCTTGATGCGGCAGGCCGTGTAGAAACGGTGGAAGCGGGCGGCGAGCTCCGTGACGTATTTGTTGATGCGGCTGGGATCGTAATCCCGCGCGGCGAGGCGGACCTCCTCGGGCAGGGCCGCGAGCTGCTTGATGAGCTCGCGCTCCGTCTCGTGCTGCAGGAGCGAGGCGTCCGCCGTCTCGGGCACGGCGTGCCCCTCCGCGGCGAGCGCGGAGATCAGCGTACAGATGCGCGCGTGCGCGTACTGCACGTAGTAAACGGGGTTCTCGCTGTCCTGCCGGATGGCGAGCTCCAGGTCGAACTCCACCGGGCTCTCCGGCCGGGAGTTGAAGAAGTAGCGCGCCGCGTCCACGGGGACCTCGTCAAGCAGATCCGTGAGCGAGATGGCCTTGCCGGTGCGCTTGGACATGCGCACGACCTCGCCGTTGCGCGTCAGCTTCACGAGCTGCATCAGCACGATGTCGAGCCGGTGCTCCCCGTCCAGGCCCAGCGCGTCCAGGGCGGCCTTCAGCCGGGCCACGTGGCCGTGGTGGTCGGCGCCCCAGATGTTGATGGCCTTGTCGAAGCCGCGCTCGGCCAGCTTGTTGCGGTGGTAGGCGATATCGGCGGCAAAGTAGGTGTAGAAGCCGTTGGCACGGCGGAGCACGTCGTCCTTCAGCGCGAGCTTTTCGATCTCCGCGTCGCTCTTGCCCGCGGCCTTCAGCCGCTCGCCCATCACGCGCGAGGTCGCGAGCCACAGCGCGCCGTCCTTCTCGTAGGTGTAGCCGCGCGCGGTGAGCGCCGCCACGGTGTCGGCCACGTAGCCGCTCTCGTGCAGGCTCGACTCGAAGAACCACTGGTCGTACTCGATGCCGTAGCGCCGCAGGTCGGACTGCATCCGGGGGATGTTCCGGTCGAGGCCGAAGCGGGCCATGGCCGCGTGCCGCGCCTCGACGGGCTCGTCCAGATACGCGTCGCCGTACTTCTCGCGGAACAGCGCCGCGAGCTCGCGGATATCGTCGCCGTGGTAGCCGTCCTCCGGGAAGACGACCGCGTCCTCGCCCAGAATGAGCTGGCGGTAGCGTGCGTCGATGGACTCGGCGAACTTCTCGATCTGGTTGCCGGCGTCGTTGACGTAAAACTCGCGCCAGACGTTGTAGCCCGCGCGGTCGAGCACGCTCGCCAGCGCGTCGCCCAGCACGCCGCCGCGGGCGTTGCCCATGTGCATGGGGCCGGTGGGATTGGCGGAGACGAACTCCACCATCACCTTCTGCCCCCTGCCCTCGTCGACGCGGCCGTAGTCCGCCCCCTCGGCGCGGACGGCGGCGATCACGTCGCCGTACCATTTGTCCGACAGGCGGAAATTGATGAAGCCCGGGCCCGCGACCTCGACGCTGCGGAACCAGCTCCCCTCCAGCTCGGCGTTCGCCGCGAGCGCCTCGGCGATCTTCCGCGGCGGCATGCGCAGCGCGCGCGCCCCGGTCATGGCGTGGTTCGCGGCAAAGTCGCCGTTGGCGGTGTCCTTGGGGATCTCCACCGTGCCGCTGAGCACGGCGCCCGCGGGCAGCTCGCCCTTCGCGGCCGCCTTCTCGTAGGCCGCCTGCAGGATCTCGTTCACGCGCTCCTTGGCGCTCTGGATCAGATTAGCCATTTGCTCTCCCTCGATTCTCCGTTTCCGTTACCGTGATCTGAAATCTGTTGCGCGCCACCACGGCGTGCTCCATGTCCAGCACGTAGTCGATCTCCACCCGGCCGCCGTTCTCGCCGATATCGCGGTGGATCTTGCGCGTGTCGATGCCCATGGTGGCCTGGCCGTAGGGCGTCTCGTACAGGAAGGAATTCTTCATCCCCTCCTTGAAGATCATGCGGCTCGTGATGAGCCCGTCCCGGTCCACGACCACCTGGTCCGGCATGACGATCATGCTGGTGCGGGTGCCCTCCAGGCCGGTGACCTCGCTCTCCTCATAGCTCAGACAGCCCACGCCGTCCTCGTAATAATAGTAGCCGTCGGTCGTGAACTCCACGCTGTCCTCGTCCTCCTGCTCGTACCCGTGTATGCTGTTGATGGATATCCAAACGTCCTTGAGCATGTCAGTCCTCCACCTCCATGACCGGGATCTCTTCCACGAGCCCCTCGATGCTGCGCCCCAGGAGCAGCGCCGCCTTCCCGGTGAACTGCCCGCCGCTGCCGCTGGTGTAATAGCGCTCGCGCCCGGCGCCGCCGGTGAGCCGCCCGGCCTGCAGGCGGTCCCGCAGGGCCTCGGCGGCACAGTCCGCCGCAGCGACCAGCCGGAC
>JAFUUR010000167.1 GCA_017477695.1 Oscillospiraceae bacterium
TGCATGGGCTTGGGCAGCTTCTCAAACACCAGCGGCAGACCGTCGTATCCCGACACCGCCTTCTGCTGCGGAAGATCGTCGACGATGCTCATGCACATGCGCACGCACTCGTCGCAGATATAGCTGCCGTTGCCGGCGATCAGACGGTTGACCAGCGACTGTGGCTTTCCGCAGAACGAACAGCGAATACTTCTTCTGTCTTCACTTTTTGCCATATACCTCTCCTGTCCGCACTGAAAGCTAAGGGGGAACTTTCGTTCCCCCCATGACTTCATGCTTCAGCGCTTATAGATCACTTTGTCGATCAGGCCGTAGGCCTGCGCTTCTTCTGCGGTCATGAAGTGATCGCGTTCACAGTCGCGTTCGATCACCTCAATCGGTTTGCCGGTGTTTTCGGCAAGGATCGCATTGAGCTTGTTCTTGATCTTCAAGATCTGCTCGGCCTGGATCTGGATATCCGTGCACTGGCCGCGGCTGCCGCCGGACGGCTGGTGGATCATGATCTCCGCGTTCGGCAGCGCGATGCGCTTGCCCTTGGCGCCGGAGGACAGCAGGAACGCGCCCATGGAGGCGGCCATGCCCACGCAGATCGTCGATACGTCCGGCTTGATGTACTGCATAGTGTCGTAGATCGCAAGGCCGGAGGTCACGCTGCCGCCGGGGCTGTTGATGTAGAACTGGATATCCTTATCCGGGTCCTGCGCCTCCAGATACAGGAGCTGCGCGACGATGAGGCTCGCCGTGGTGTCGTTCACTTCTTCCGACAGCATGACGATCCGATCGTTCAGCAGGCGGGAGAAAATGTCGTACGAGCGCTCGCCGCGGCTGGTCTGTTCAACTACATAGGGTACCAAACTCATTGTATGAAACTCTCCTTATTCAATATCAGCATCCAAGAGAGCATATCCTGTCCCGCGCGGATTTATTCAGCCGGTTCCTCGGCGGCTTTCTCTTCCTCGGCGGTGGGAGCGACGGCAACGGCCGAATCGTAAATAACGGCGCCGGCCTTTTCTTTCTTCTGCTCGGCCTGGATATAGTCGTCACCGAAATACTGCTTGACCTGCTCGACGGTAGCGCCGACACTGTCAGCCACGCGCTTGATGTACTCCTCGGTCTCCTCCTCGGTCAGCTCGAAGTTCTCTTCCTTGGCGATCGCCTCAAGCAGCAGATCGTTCTTGACGGCAAACTCGGCGCTCGGGCGGATGGAGGTGTTGAGCACCTCGTCGGTCAAGCCGAGCATCTGGCAGAGCTGCGGCATGGTCATCTTGCCGTCCATCATACCGAAGTTGCGCGCGTAGTTGCGAACGAGCTCTTCCATCTTCTCCGTGATCATCACCTCGGGGATGTCGACGGTCATATTGTCGCAGGCCTGGCGGATCAGCTCCGTGTGGAAATCGGACTCGGCCTCGTCGTCATAGCGCTTCTGCAGCTTGGCGCGCAGGTCGGCCTTGTACTCGTCGAGCGTATCGAACTCGGACACGTCCTTGGCAAACTCATCGTCCAGCTCCGGAAGCTCCGGGAAGGAGATGCCGTTGAGCTTGATCTTGAACACGACGGCCTTGCCTGCAAGCTCCGGCGTGTAATTCTCGGGGAAGGTGATGTCGATATCCTTCTCTTCGCCGATCTTCATTCCGGCGACCTGCTCCTCAAAGCCGGGGACGAAAGAGTTGGAGCCGAGCTCGAGAGAATAGCCCTCGGCCTTGCCTCCGTCAAAACGCTCGCCGTCCAGATAGCCGTCGAAGTCGATGTTGACCGTATCGCCCATCTGCGCCTCGCGGTCGTCCACGTCGACCATGCGGGCGTTGCGCTTGCGCACGGATTCGACTTCCTTGTCGAGCTCCTCCTCGGAGACGGCCGTGACGCTCTTCACAGCCTCCAGCCCCTTGTACTGGCCCAAAGTGACCTCGGGGTACAGGGAAACGGCAAAGGTATAGGCAACGGTGCGCTCATCGGTCACGTTCACGTCCTCGATCGCGGGAGAGCCGACGATCTGCAGTCCGGTGTCCTCCAGGCCGAATTCGAAGGCCTTGGGGGCCAGCTCGTCCATAGCGTCCTGATAGAACACCTCGGCGCCGTACATGCCCTCGATCACCGCACGCGGAGCCTTGCCCTTGCGGAAGCCGGGGATATATATATTCTTCTTGTTCTTCAGGTAGGCGCCGTTCACGGCCGACTCGAACTCGGCAGCGTCGGACTCCACCTGGAACGTAGCAGTATTGTTTTCTTTCTTTTCAAGGTTTTTGACGATCATTCTTGCTTTCCTCCTCTATATGTGGCTAACACGCACTTAGACATGATAACAGATGTTTTGCGTAAAATCAATGACAAATTCATTAACATGCGGACTCAAAGCAGCTTCACCGGAGCAAATCCCACGTGATCTGCGGAAACGAGCCGGAACTGCGTGCAGCCGCGCCAGCCGTTGAATGCGGAAAGGCAGCCCTTGCCGTGGATATGGCCGTAGCAGCAGAGCTTCACCTCGTGCTCCTGCAGCAGCGACAGGATCTCTTCGCACACGTAGTGCTGATAGATAGGCGGGTAGTGCAGGAACACCAGCTTCTCTCTGTCTCCCGCAGCTTTGAGGGAGGCTTCGAGACGCATGACTTCCCTGTTCATGATCTTTCTGTCGTGCTCCACACCTTTTTCTTCCTCATAAAACCAGCCTCGCGTGCCGCACAGAGCAATGTCGCCGTAGAAAAAGCAGTTGTTGTTCAGAATATCGAGCCCGTCAAAGCCGTTCTCCGCAAAAAAGGCTTTCGCCTTGGACGCCGTGCTCCACCAGTAGTCGTGATTTCCCTTGAGGATGATCTTCCGTCCGGGCAGCTCGTGGATGAAGCGGAAGTCCTCTCTCGCCTCACTCAGCCCCATCGCCCAGCTCAGATCGCCGCAGAGGATGCAGACGTCTTCATCGGTCAACCCGGCGAAGCCCTGCTTCAGTTTTTCGGTATGGTTTGCCCAGACGTCTCCAAACACGTCCATCGGCTTGTCCGTAGAGAGGGCGAGATGCAGATCGCCTATCGCGTAAAGTGCCATAGAGTCCTTCCTTCGTATAATGGGCGGCTAGCCTGCGCATACTGTGGATACAGCTTCATCACAAGGAGGTAATCCCATGAGTGAAAAAAAGCGCGGCGATCTCAACCCGGGAGTGGGCTGCGACGTCACCAACTGCAAATACAACACGATTGACTGTCGCTGCAGCGCCGCACGCATCAGCGTGCAGAACGAACAGGCGGAGACCAAGGGCGAGACCTACTGCTCCACGTTCTGTCCCCGCGGCGTCGTCTGAACCGCAGCCGGGTGCAAGGCACCCGGCTTACATATTCTATGAAAAAGCATCCTCCAGATGCTCGATCGTCACCGGTCCGCGCTTTCCGTTCGGCGCGTAGACCTCGATCACGTCAAAGCGCGGCTGGAGCGCGCAGTCGTTCCGGCCGAGCCAGATCATCGCCGTCGTCAGGATCCTTTCCTGCTTCGCGCGCGTTACGAATTCCCGCGCCGCGGCGACGCTGTCGTCCTTGCGCAGCTTCACTTCGGCAAACACCACGTAACCGCGCCGGGTCGCGATGATATCGATCTCCCCCTGGCGGCAGCGGAAATTGCGCTCCAGTATGGTATAGCCCTTCCTGCGCAGATAGCGCACGGCGCAGTCCTCACCGTATCTTCCGAGTTCCTGTCTGTCCATCAGTGCATCTTCTTCAGAAAGCTCATCCGGTGTATGGGTGAAGGCCCGAACGCCCGGATCGCTTCGTAGTGCTGCTTCGTGCCATAGCCCTTGTGTTTTTCAAAAGCATACTGTGGGTAACGCTCCGCCATTTCCAGCATATAACGGTCACGGCTGACCTTTGCGAGGATGGAGGCCGCCGCGATGTCCGCGCAGCGCGAATCGCCTTTTACCACGCAGCGGCTCTCCAGCCGGATGCCGCCGTCGCGATTGCCGTCGATCAGTGCGAGCTGAGGCTGCGGGTCGAGCCGGGAGACGGCGCGGTTCATGGCGAGGAAGGTCGCGTTGAGGATGTTCAGCTCCTCGATCTCCTCGACCTCGGCCCTTGCGATCGCGAAAGCTACAGCTGACGCGCAGATCGGCTCAAACAGCGCTTCCCGCTTCTTTTCCGTAAGCTTTTTGGAATCGTTCAGCCCCTCGATCACGAGACCGCGCGGCAGGATCACGGCCGCAGCGTACACGGGCCCGGCCAGGGGGCCGCGCCCCGCTTCGTCCACACCGCACAGCAGTGTGAAGCCCTCGTCGTATATCTCGTTTTCCAACGACCAAAGATCAATCATCCGGCGTCTCCAGTGACAGGCGGCCAAGCTTTCCCTCGTGGTATTCGCCGAGCAGCGTATTGGCCATGCGCTCGATGTCGTACTCCCCGCGGGAAATGAGAAAGCCGCGTTTCTTTGCCGCCGCCTCAAGCAGCTCGTAGCCGTTCGCCTCGGGATCCGGGCGGAACTTATAGCGCTCCTCGATGGCCTGCGGATAGAGTGCGCGCAGGCGCAGCATGAAATTAGCGCCCAGCGTCTCCTTATCCAGCACGTCGGCCTTGATGGCGTTCGTGATCGCGAGCAGCTCTCCGACCTCCTGACTGTCGAATTTCGGCCAGAGGATACCCGGCGTATCCAGCAGATCGAGCCCCGTGCCGATGTTGATCCACTGCTTGCCGCGGGTCACGCCGGGCTTGTCGCCGGCAACGGCGGCCTTGCGCCCAGCGACCTTGTTGATGAAAGTGGATTTCCCTACGTTGGGGATGCCGAGGATCATGATGCGCAGTGGTCTGCCCGCCTGCCCCTTCTCCTCATACTCGCGGAGCTTATCGCTCAGCAGGCGGCGCACGGCCGGAACGAATGCATTCACGCCCTTCCCGCTCCTCGCGTCTGTCTCCAGGATCGCGAGGCCCTGCGCCTCAAATGCTCTCCGCCAGCGCGCGGTGATCTGCGGGTCAGCCAGATCCACGCGGTTGAGGATCACGAGGCGGGGCTTCCCGGCAGCCAAACGGTCGATATCCGGGTTGCGGCTGGCCCCGGGGATGCGCGCGTCCAGGATCTCGCACACAGCGTCCACCAGCTTCAGGTTCTCCTCGATCATCCGCTGGGCCTTCGTCATATGCCCGGGAAACCACTGGATATTCATTTTTTCGTAATTGACAGGCTCCATCAGCTTACCCAGCCCAGCTCCGTGAGCGGAAAGATCACGCAGTACACGCGCCCGAGGATCATACGCTCGTCCACCATGCCGATCTCCTTCTTGCGGCTGTCCGTCGAGGCGTTGCGGTTATCGCCCATCACGAACACGCAGCCTTCCGGCACGGTCTGCGGACCGATAAAGTCCAGCTTCGTGGTGGTCAGCTCGTTGATATAATCCTCCTGGATCGGCTCGCCGTCCACGTATACGATGCCGTTTTCAAAGTCGATATTGATCTCCTGGCCTTCGGTGGCAATGATCCGCTTGACCAGTGCCTTGTTTGGATCGTAGGTGTCGGTCTTGAAGACAACGACGTCCCCCGCCTTCGGGCGATACAGGATATCCGACACCAGCATCTTGTCCCCGTTGTAAAGCGTCGGGTTCATGGAGGTGCCGCTCACGTCAATGATGCGAATACAGAAGATAAAAAGCAGAACGCAGATGATCAGTGCGACCATCAGGCTCTGGATCCAGTCATAGGTCTCTTTCCTCGCGCGCACGTCAGCCGGGAGCTTCTCGAGCTCCTCCTCTTTTTCCTTTGCCGTCTTTCTGCTCGTGTCTCTGCTCATAGTATTCTCCAATCCGGTCATCCTAAAATATGACACTGTATTATACACCCCATTTGCGCTTTGAGGCAAGTGTTTTTCCGCTTGCGCGGACGGACGCACCTGTGCTACAATGATGCCAAACCGTTCGGAGGCGCGCCATGAGCAAGCTCAGCATCATCGTCCCCATTTACAATGTTGAAAAATACCTCGCGGCCTGTCTGGATTCCCTGCTGTATCCGGAGCTGGACGGGTATGAGATCATTGCTGTAAACGACGGGTCGACGGACGCTTCCGGCGAGATCGCGGGGCAGTATGCCGCCCGGTATCCCTCTCTGATCCGTACCGTCACCACCCCGAACGGAGGTCTTGGCCAGGCGCGCAACGTCGGCCTGGAACTCGCGTCCGGCGAATACGTCATGTTCGTGGACAGCGACGATACGCTGCGCGATCGCGCTGTGACGGAGATCCTGTCCCTGCTCGACGGCAGCTTCGATATCCTGATCTTCGATTTCCTCACCGTCAACGAGGACGGCAAAGTCTTCGCTCACGAGCGCTGCTGCGGCCGCGAGGGGGACTTCAGCTTTGCGGAATACCCGGAGCTGCTCTTCGATGCGCCGAACGCCTGCAACAAGGTCTGGCGCCGCAGCCTCTTTTCCGAGAACGGGATCCGCTTTCCCGCCGGGCTGTGGTTCGAGGATCTGGCGACCAGCCCGCGCCTGTATCTGCACGCGGAGCGCTTCCGCTACGTGCCGGAGGCCTGGTACCGCTATCTGCAGCGCGGCGGATCCATCACCAACAGCCGCTCGCCCGAGCGCAACCGCGAGATGATCACCGTGATCGACATGGTGACCGATTACTACCGCGAAGCCGGGCAGTTTGAGCGCTACCGCCCGCAGCTTGCATATATGGCCTGCAGGCACGAGCTGCTTTTCTCCACGACGCGTGTGAACCTCGCCGCGCCGGACAGTCCCGTGCAGGATCTCCTGTTGGCGGATTTCCTCGCAAGATTCCCGGATTTTCGTGAAAACCCCTATATGCGGCAGATGCCGAAGCAGCACAGACTGCTCGTGGAGCTGATCGTACGCCGCAGACGCCGCGCCGTGCACGCGCTCATGAAGCTGAACAACATCCTCAAGGGCAAGAATACCTGAGCGATTTGATAAAAAAAGAGGTTCTAAAATAAATGTTGGGGTAGCGAGGCCGAGAGGCTGAGCTACACCCAACATTTTTTCATTAAGAGAAAAAAGAGTAGAGCATAGAAGAAAAATCCTTTAAGATTAATGTACCCCTACACAAAACAGAAAGGATGAA
>JAFUUR010000168.1 GCA_017477695.1 Oscillospiraceae bacterium
CTCAACGGCATGATGATGCTCGCGATGATCTTCCAGACGCTCTCGCGCGGCATGGCCTCCGCGCGGCGCCTGCAGGAGGTCATCACGGCGAAGGAGGATCTGCCCCGGCTGACGGATGCGCAGGCCCGGCCGAACGCGGAGAAGGGAGCCGTGCGCTTTCGCAACGTAAGCTTCGTCTATGCTGATAACGGCAAGCAGGTCCTGCACGATATCGACCTCGAGATCGCACCGGGGGAGACGGTTGGCATCATTGGCGCGACAGGCTGCGGCAAGACCTCGCTCGTGAGTCTGATCCCGCGCTTTTACGACGCGGCAGCGGGCACCGTCGAGCTCGACGGGATGGACGTACGCGCCTATGACCCGGAGGAGCTGCGTGGCAAGGTGACGATCTGCCTGCAGAAAAGCGAGCTGTTCAGCACCACCATTCGTGACAATATCGCGATCGGAGATCCGAACGCGTCGGAGGAGGAGATCTACGCCGCGGCGGCCGCCGCCCAGGCGGATGCGTTCATCCGCCATCAGCCGGACGGCTATGATACCGCGGTAGCTGAGGGCGGCATGAGCCTGTCCGGCGGTCAGCGGCAGCGCATCGCCATCAGCCGGGCGCTGCTGAAGAAGGGCGAGGTGCTGATCCTGGACGACTCTACCAGCGCTCTCGACCTTAAGACGGAGGCGAAGCTCTACGCGGCGCTGCGCGAGCACTATGCCGGCGTGACGAAGATCATCATCGCACAGCGTGTCGCGTCCGTGAAAAACGCCGACCGCATCGTCGTGCTCGACGGCGGGACTATCGCGGCCTGCGGCAGCCACGAAGAACTGCTGCGCAGCAGCCCTGTTTACCGGGATATCTACGATTCACAGCTCAAGGACGCTGCCGACGAGCAGCAGGAAGGAGGCCGCGCATGAGTGCCGTAAAGACCGAGAGCACGGCCGTGCAGACGAGCTTCCGGCCGGGCGGGAGGCGGAACATGGGCGCCCCCACGGAGAAGCCCAAGGAAGGCAGGAAGACGCTTGGCCGACTGCTGAGTTATTTCCGCCGTGAAAGCAGATACGTGATCTTTCTCGCACTGGTGGTGATCGTCACGGTCCTGGCGAGCGTGATCACGCCGAGCCTGCAGAGCAGAGCGATCGACGATCTCGTCTCCGGTTCCTTCGACGCCATCCCGCCGATCCTCGGCGCGATGCTCGCGCTGTATTTACTCCACGGCGGGGCCACGCTCCTGCAGGGCTTCCTGTCGGCGCGGCTGTCCCAGCGCGTGATCTATCGGCTGCGGGGTGAGCTGTTCAACAAGGTCATCAGCCTGCCGATCCCATATCTGGACAATCATTCGCACGGTGACATCATGAGCCGCATGACCAACGACGCGGAGAACGTCTCCAACGTGATCAGTTCTTCGCTGTCCTCCCTGTTCTCCGGCTTGCTGACACTGATCGGCACCGTCGCCATCATGCTCTCGTACAGCGTTCAGCTCACGCTGCTGACCTGTACGACGGTCGTCCTTTCGGTGGTCGTGACGCGCGTCATGTCCAAGCTGATGCGGCGGTACTACCTGCGCCGTCAGCAGCTGCTCGGAAGCCTCAACGGGATCGTCGAAGAGAAGGTCACGGCGGGCAAGACCGTCACGGCCTACAATCTGCAGGAGAGCAGCATCCGGGAATTTACCGAGGCGAGCGACGAGCTGACGAAGGTCGGCATCATCGCGGACGTGCTTGGCAACGCCATGGGCCCGCTGATGAATACGCTCAACAACCTCTCCTTCGTGATCGTTGCGGCCTTCGGCGCGTGGTTTGCGCTGCGCGGCACGATCTCCGTCGGCGTGATCTCGGCCTTCATCATTTACTCCAAGCAGTTCTCCCGCCCCATAAACGAGCTGGCGCAGCTCTACGGTCAGATCGAGACGGCCGTCGCGGGCGCGGAGCGCATCTTCGATATCCTCGACACGCAGAGCGAAGACAAGAGCGGATCGCACGAGCTGCCGATCACGCAGGGTGTGATCGAGTTTAAGCACGTCGACTTCAGCTATGTCCCCGGCAAGCAGATCATTTACGACTTCAATCTCAAGATCGAGGCGGGGAAGAAGATCGCACTGGTCGGCTCGACGGGGTCCGGCAAAACGACGGTCGTGAACCTTCTCATGCGCTTTTATGACCTTGACGGCGGAGAGATCACCGTGGACGGGACGAACATCAAGGATATCTCCTGCGACGTGCTGCGCGACGCCGTCGGGATCGTGCTGCAGGATTCCGTGCTCTTCACCGATACGGTGCGCGCCAATCTGAAATACGCCGACCAGAGCATCTCCGACAAGAAGATGATCGAAGCGGCGGAGATCTCCAACTGCGACAAGGTCGTCGCTGCGCTGCCGGAGGGCTACGACACGGTC
>JAFUUR010000169.1 GCA_017477695.1 Oscillospiraceae bacterium
CGTTACGCGCATGATCTCGTTGATCTTGGAGCGGACCTCCGTATCCTGGATGGACATATACAGCCTGCCCATCTCACTGAGCGCCTTGTTGCCTTCTTCAATGATGGGGTCGACCTCGGGGCCGTAGCTCTTTTTCTTGGCGGCCGCAGGTCTGCTCGCGGGTCGGGCCTGCTGCGCGGCAGCCTGCGCCTGGGCTTGCGCCTGGGCCTGAGCCGCCTGAGCGTCAGCACCCGCGTTCTTCCTGCCGGCGGCTTTTCCGACAAGGTAGGAGACGAAGCTGCAGGCACCCAGTGTCACCAGCAGGGCCCAGACCCTGTACATCGGCAGGATGGAGGAAAGCAGAAGCCATGCAATGGCAAAACTGTAAATCGATCCGACGCCGGACCGTCTTCTGTAATTTCTGGCCAAAGGAGAAACCTCCTTATAAAATAATCAATCTATTTTATATCGAAATAATGATGCCGTCAAGAGTATTGCAAATTTAAAGTTGTTTGTAGTATAATATATTGTCAATAGCGAAATTGCTGCTATGTATCTCGTCGCGCCGCTTTGCACCCATGCAAAGCAGCAACGTTGTTTTCCGGTAATTCATGGTAGAAACGATCGAGGTGGGAATATGATCAAGATCGCACCGTCGATCCTCTCGGCAGACTTTGCACGCCTGGGCGAGGAGATCGAAGAGATCAGACTTGGCGGCGCCGATTACGTGCATTTTGACGTAATGGACGGCGAATTTGTTCCGAACATTTCCATGGGCGTCCCTGTGCTCAAATCGCTGCGCAAGGCCACGGACATGTTTCTTGACGTGCATTTGATGATCGATCGCCCTGTTCGGTACGTGGACGCATTCTGTGCTGCCGGAGCGGATCTGTTGACCTTTCACGTCGAGGCCGATGACGAGGAGAAGATCCTGGCCGCGATCGAGCGCACAAAGGCTCTCGGGAAAAAGGCGGGCGTCACGCTCAAGCCGGGGACGCCGATCGAGGCGATGCTGCCGTTTCTGCCGCTCGTGGATCTTGTGCTCGTGATGACGGTGGAGCCCGGCTTCGGCGGGCAGAGCTTCATGCACGATCAGCTTGCGAAGATCCGCGCCCTGCGCGCGCTTCTGGATGAGACCAATCCGGACTGCGAGCTCGAAGTCGACGGCGGCGTGGACGCGCAGACGGCCGCGCTCTGCAAGGAGGCTGGGGCGAACGTCCTTGTTGCCGGCAGCGCCGTGTTCGGAAAAGCAGACCGCGCTGCGGCGATCGCCGCCATTCGCAGCGCTTGATAACAGGAGAGAGCCATGTCTTTTTTTCCCGCATCTCTGGAGACCTTGATCGATAAATTCGCATCCCTGCCCGGGATCGGCCGTAAGAGCGCTCAGCGCCTGGCTTTCCATGTGCTCGCCCTGCCGGAAGGCGAGGCGCAGGCCTTTGCCGACGCCATTACGGACGCGAAGGCGAGCGTCCACTGCTGCAGGATCTGTCAGAACCTGACGGAGGGTGAGATCTGCTCGATCTGCGAGAGCGACCGGCGCGACAGGAGCACCATCTGTGTCGTATCTGAACCGAGGGACGTGCTCAGTATTGAGCGCGGACACGAGTATAACGGCACGTATCACGTGCTGCACGGCGTGCTGTCTCCCATGAATCACGTAGGGCCTGACGATATCCGGATCAAGGAGCTGCTCGTGCGCGCAGCGGAGGACGAGGTGGAGGAGGTCATTATGGCGACGAACCCCGACACGGAGGGTGAGGCGACCGCCATGTACATCTCCCGCCTGCTGAAGCCTTTTCAGATCAAGGTGACACGCCTGGCCTACGGCATCCCGGTCGGTTCCAACCTGGAATTCGCGGACGATGCGACGCTCAACCGCGCGATCGAAGGCAGAACGGAAATGTGACGCGCGGCATGCGCACCGGCGGCGTATGCGCCGGATTAAACGGCGGCGGATCAGGCTATACTCTTATTCCGGCAGGTGATCGGAGGGGGCTGGCAATTGTGTGGCTGCGGTAACTGCGAAGGCGGAGATCGGCATCTGGTCTGACGCATACATACGTAAATTCTGATAGATTGGAGAAACAATGACGTCAAAACTTAAAATCATCCCCATTGGCGGGCTCGGAGAGATCGGGAAGAACATGACCGCTTTCGAATACGGCAACGATATCATCGTGGTGGATTGCGGCATGGGCTTTCCCGATGAAGACATGTACGGCGTGGATATCGTCCTGCCGGACTACACCTATCTCAAAAACAACGCCTCGCGTATCCGCGGGCTCATTCTGACCCACGGCCACGAGGATCATATCGGCGGCGTGCCTTACTTTCTCAAAGAGGTCGACGTGCCGATCTATACCACTCCTTTAACGGCGGCGCTCATCGAGCTGAAGCTGGAGGAGCACGATCTGCTTTATAACACGCAGATCTTCACAAAGAAGGCCGGGGCAAGCTTTCGGCTTGGATGCTTCACCGTGGAATTCATCCACGTCAACCACAGCATCCCCGACTCTGTCGCGCTGGCGATCACGACCCCGCTCGGGACGGTCATCCACACGGGGGACTTCAAGATCGACGTGACCCCCATCTCGGGCGGTATGATCGATCTCGTGCGCCTCGGACAGCTCGGCAACGAGGGCGTCCTCGCCCTGCTCAGTGACTCGACCAACGTCGAAAAGCCGGGCCATTCCGATTCCGAGCGCAAGGTGGGCACCAGCTTCGACAAGCTTTTCAAGGGCTGCAGCAAGCGCATCATCATCACCACCTTCGCCTCCAACGTGCATCGCCTGCAGCAGATCATCGACGTGGCCGCGAAGTATAAGCGCAAGGTCGGCATCACGGGTCGCAGTATGGAGAACATTCTGCGCGTTGCGACCGTCCTCGGCTATATGGACATCCCGGAAGATACCCTCATGGATATCGAGCAGATCAATAAGCTGCCGCGAGACCGGGTCGTGATCATTTCCACGGGCAGCCAGGGCGAGGCGATGTCCGCGCTGTATCGCATGGCCTTTTCCGGGCACAAGCAGATCCATGTCGATTCCGGGGACAGGGTCATCATTTCCGCTTCTGCCATTCCGGGCAATGAGACGATGATCAGCCGCGTGATCGACGAGCTTTTCCACAAGGGCGCCGAGGTCATTTATGACCGCCACACGGATCTGCACGTCTCCGGTCACGCCTCACAGGAGGAGCAGAAGATGATGCTCGCTCTCGTCAAGCCCAAGTATTTCATTCCCGTACACGGTGAGTACCGCATGCTCGTCAAGCACGCGGAGCTCGGACGCATGATGGGTGTGCAGCCGAAGAACATCGTGATCGCGGAGAACGGCCGCGTGATCGAGATCTCCAAAAAGAGCATCAAAGCGGAGGAAAGCGTTCCGTCCGGCGCCGTCCTCGTGGACGGCGGGATCGGCGAAGTGGGCCGCGTCGTGATGCGAGACCGCCGCCGCCTCGCCGAGGATGGTATGATCGTTGTCGTCCTGCCGTATTCCTCTTACGATTATACGCTGCTCTCCGAACCCGAGATCATTACGCGTGGCTTCATCTACGTGAAGGAAGCCGAAGAACTGATGGACGAACTCAAGCGCGTGGTCATGGAGACCGTCGTCGCATGCGACGCACAGAAGATCACGGACTGGATCACTATCAAGAGCCGGGTCAAGAATAACCTCTCCGGCTATCTGTACAAGACGACGCGGCGCAGCCCCATGATCCTTCCGGTCATAACGGAGATTTGATCGTATGAACATCCAGATATTCGGCAAGAGCAAATGCTTCGATACCAAAAAAGCGGAGCGCTATTTCAAGGAGCGCCGCATCAAGTATCAGTACGTAGACGTTTTGAAGTACGGCATGAGCAGGGGAGAGCTCAATTCCGTCCGCAGCGCGGTCGGGCTGGACGCCATGGTCGATCCGACGGACCAGGATTATCCGCTGTTTCAGTATCTTGCGGGCACGGAAGCGAAGATGGAGAAGCTGTTCGAGGTCCCGTATCTTTTGAAAACGCCCATCGTGCGCAACGGTCGGCAGGCCACCGTCGGCTATTGCCCGGAGATCTGGAAGACCTGGGAATAAGGCGGTCACACGCCGCCGAATGATAAGAAAAGTGACGCGATCGAGATCGCGTCACTTTTTCACGCCTGCAAAGAAAAAGAAACGACCTTCGGAAGCACACATACGGCGTTCAGAAGGTCGTTTCTGCGGAAGTCAAAGTCCTCCGGTCGTTCAGATAAGGTTCAGGATCAACGTGAGCAGAACGAAAGCCAGTGCAAACCACTTGGTCGCTTTCGCAAGCTTGGCGTCCCACGTCTTGGCCTTGCCCTTGGACAGGAAGGTCTCGGCACCGCCGGAGATCGAACCGGATAGACCGGCGCTCTTACCGCTCTGCATCAGTACGATGACGGTAACGGCCAGACCGGAAAGCAACTGAAGAACGGTGAAAACGATTTGAAGTGCAGACATTTATTTCAACCCTTTCGATATAATACGCACATTAGCTTTAAGACTATACCACAACAGATTGCGTAATTCAAGCATTATTTTTCGCATTTTGCAGTTTTTACAGATCCGGATAGATCGTAAACGAGATATCACAGCGCTCTTTTCCGTGCTCGTAGTGATACTCCGTGCTGATGCACTTGTCTCGATAGAAGAGCGTGAAGTCCGGCGTTGCAGTCGCGTCGAGCCACAGATCGAAGAGCCACGCGTTTTCGCTGCCGATCACGGGGATGAAGTGGTCACCCTCCACACGACCCCACATGGACAGCACGGGTACGTCGGAGGCCGTATAGGCCTCCTTGTCGTAAAGCTCAAAATATTGTTCGCCGTTATCCGTACTGCCGATGATCCCCCAGACAGGTATCTCGCCGTTTTTGAGGCTGCCTTTGCCGGAATGGCCGCTGATCCGAAGGGTGCCGAACCAGGTCGTATCCGCAAGCGTCTCGAGATCAAGTGCGTCTGCGCCGTGTGCGTCGCTCAGCGAGAAGATCATGACGGCGCTGCTGTACACGGTGACGCTCTCATCCGTATAGCTGTAGTTCAGAGAAGTACCGTCTTCGAAATGAAGCTGCTTGTCCGTACAGGTAAAGGGCGACGGGGGATTGTCAAGAAAGTAGGCGTAACCGGTTCCGTCACCGTTAAAGACGAGATACCATTCACCGTAGGCAGAGTCGCGCAAGTCTTCTTCACCGTATTCTTTTCCGCCGAGGGAATACGCTCTCAGCGAGTAGTATCCGTTCAGCTCCGGCAGAGAGACGGCGGAAGCGGCGACGGCCTCGAAAGAGCCGCGATCCGTGTGGATACCGCTGGTCTGCTCCTGTGCCGTACGGCGGATCAGAACAAATGCGGCCGCGCCGAAAACGACGAGGATGAGCGCGATCAGCGCCAGCCTGCCGCCGTTCACGCGCTTATCGCTTTTGACGCCGGAGCGGGAGGCACTGCTCCTGCTCATGGGGACCTGCCTCTCCGAAGCACGCTCCGTCGGCGCCTCGTCCAGGCGGCGTCCGCAGGCGGAACAGTAGGCCGTGCCGTCCGGAAACTCCCGGCCGCAGTTTTTGCAAACGATCATAGTATCGCTCCTTTTACAGAGTCTGACAGCATTCTACAGGAAACGTGCGTTGTTTGCAACCGTTTCTCGCAGGTAGAATATCAAAAATACTACAAATTCCGCAAAAAGTCTTTGCAAACGCCAGTTCTTGTGCTATAATCAATTAAACAATTAAAAGATTGAACCGCAAAAAATCTATGTATACTGGGAGATCGATATGGCTACTTCAACCAAAGAAGCCCTTGCAAACGCGCTGCGTCAAATGATGACCATCAAACCGATCGCCAAGATCACGGTTAAGGATCTTGTCGAGATTTGCGGTGTCAACCGGCAGACCTTCTATTATCACTTTGACGACGTCTACGATCTGCTCGAGTGGGTCTTTGAGGAGGACGGCAACCGGGCCCTGCCGCACGAGGTCTTCTACGATCAGTGGCGTAAGGATATGTTGGTCTATATGGACTATCTGCAGGAGAACAGCGCCTTCACGCTGAACGTATACAACTCCGACAGCAGGCTCTATATGCTGCGTTACCTGGAGGGCAAGATGGAGGTCTGCATCCGCAGCTTCGCGGAGATCGTGGCGGAGGGGCGCAACATCGACCGGCAGGACTTTGAATTCGTCGTGAAGTTTTACGCAAAGCTCGCGATCGGGTTCATCTCCCAGTGGATGGATATGGGCATGCAGCTGCCCAAGGAGATCACGGTCGAGCGCATCCTGCGCGTCATGGAAAACAGCGTGGAGAACATGCTGGATCGCTTTTTAATCGCTTGAATATGGCAACGAGCCTCCGGCGGGGATCTGCTCCCCGCCGGTTTTTTTGTTCCCTTTCGGTTCATATTTTCCTTGTTGAAACCGGCGTGAAAGTGGCGTATAATAAACAAGTTACAACGATATGGAGGGCACGGACATGGCTGAGCAGAAAACGAACGTGATGCGGGTGCTGGATCAGAAGAAGATCCCTTACAAGGCCCACGCCTATCCGCACGGCGGCGAGGCTGTCGACGGGGTGACCGTTGCGAAGCTGACCGGCTTGGATCCCGCCTCGGTATTCAAGACCCTGGTCACCAGAGGGGCGAGCAAAAAGATCTACGTGTTCGTGATCCCCGTAGCCATGGAGCTGCAGCTCAAACAGGCGGCCAAGGCCGTCGGAGAGAAAGCCATCGCCATGGTCCATGTCAGTGAGATCACGGCGCTGACGGGCTACGTGCGCGGCGGTTGTTCTCCGATCGGGATGAAAAAGCTCTATCCGACGGTTTTTCACAGCAGCGTCGAGCAGTTGGAGACGGTCGTCGTCAGCGCTGGCAGGATCGGCAGCCAGGTCGAACTGAGCCCTCAGAGCCTGATACGCCTCGTAAACGCAAAAACCGCCGATATCGCAGCAGAGGAGTAATTATGCAGGAGAGCATCTATATCAAAGGCGCGCGCGAGAACAACCTGAAAAACATCGATCTGGAGATCCCGCGCGACAAGCTCGTCGTCGTGACCGGGCTTTCCGGCAGCGGCAAATCCAGCCTCGCGTTCGATACGATCTACGCCGAAGGACAGCGCCGCTACGTGGAGAGCCTCAGCTCCTACGCGCGTATGTTCCTCGGCCAGATGGACAAGCCCGACGTCGATTATATCGACGGTCTTTCACCGGCCATCTCCATCGACCAGAAGACGACCTCCAAAAATCCGAGATCCACGGTCGGCACCGTGACGGAGATCTATGACTATCTGCGCCTGCTCTGGGCGCGGGTGGGCGTTCCGCATTGTCCGCAATGCGGGAAGGAGATCCACCAGCAAAGCATCGATCAGATCGTAGACAGGATCATGGAGCTCCCGGAGGGGTCAAGGATCCAGATCCTGGCGCCGGTGGTGCGCTCCCGTAAGGGAGAGCACGCCAAGGTCTTTGAGGATGCGAAGAAGTCCGGCTACGTCCGCGTACGGGTCGACGGGATCCTGTACGATCTCGCGGAAGAGATCAAGCTCGAGAAGAATAAAAAGCATAATATCGAGATCGTGGTGGACCGTCTCGTCATCAAGCCCGATATTCTCCGGCGGCTGACAGACTCCGCCGAAACGGCGCTCGCGCTTTCGGGAGGGCTGCTCTTCGTCGATCTCGTAAGTGAACAAAAGCAGATCAGCTTCTCTCAGAATTACGCCTGCGAGGACTGCGGCATTTCCGTGGAGGAGCTGACGCCGCGCCTGTTTTCCTTCAACAACCCGCACGGCGCCTGCCCGACCTGTACGGGACTCGGCATGCAGATGCTGGTCGATCCCGAGCTTATCATGCCGAACCCAAATCTGAGCATTCTCGACGGCGGCATCACCGCCAGCGGCTGGGGGAACGTGCGTGGGGATACCATCTCCAAAATGTACTTCGAGGCGCTTGGCAGGAAGTACCACTTCAAGCTCTCCGAGCCGCTGAAGGATCTCTCCAAGGAAGCGATCGACGCCATCATGTTTGGCACGAAGGGCGAGCCGCTGCAGCTCCGCTATGAAAAGAATGAGGGCTATGGCGTCATCAAGCGCGAATTCGAAGGCATCGTGAACAATCTGGAGCGCCGCTATCGGGAGACGCAGAGCCCGGCCATGCGGGCCGATATCGAGGAGTGCATGTCTGAGACGCCATGCCCGGAGTGCGGCGGCAGGCGGCTGAAGAAATCTGCGCTGGCGGTAACGGTCGGCGGGATCAGCATCGCGGAGTTCACCGACCTGTCGGTCGTGAACGCCCTGCAGTTCATAGACGGGCTGCAGCTCAGCCCGAAGGAGCTCACCATTGCGGAGCGTATCCTCAAAGAGATCCGCGCGCGGCTGGGTTTCCTGCAGAGCGTGGGCCTGGGATATCTCTCCCTGTCACGCACGGCGGCGACGCTTTCCGGCGGAGAGAGTCAGCGCATACGTCTGGCCACGCAGATCGGCTCGAGTCTCATGGGCGTACTGTACATCCTCGACGAGCCGAGCATCGGTCTGCACCAGCGCGACAATGAAAAACTCCTGCGCACGCTCAAGCAGCTGCGCGATCTGGGGAATACGCTGATCGTTGTGGAGCACGACGAAGAGACGATGCGCGCGGCGGATCATATCATCGATATCGGCCCCGGAGCCGGGGTAAACGGCGGCAACGTCGTCTGTGCCGGAACGATCGACGATATCTGCGCATGCCGGGAGTCAATCACAGGGCAGTATCTCAGCGGCGTGAAGAAGATCCCCGTCCCGGAGAAAAGACGGACGGGGAGCGGCAAGAGCCTCGTGATCCGCGGCGCAAGGGAGAACAACCTCAAGGATATCGACGTGGAGATCCCGCTCGGCAAGCTCATTTGCGTGACGGGCGTCTCCGGAAGCGGGAAATCCTCTCTCATCAACGAGGTCCTGTACAAGACGCTCGCCGCGCAGAAGAACCGGGTCAAGGTGCGTCCCGGCAAATGCGACGGGATCGACGGCCTGCAGTATGTAGACAAGGTCATCGCGCTGGACCAGAGCCCCATCGGCCGCACGCCGCGCTCAAATCCCGCGACCTATACGGGCGTGTTCAACGACATCCGGGACCTCTTCGCTTCGACGCAGGACGCCAAGCTGCGCGGTTACGGGCAGGGGCGCTTCTCC
>JAFUUR010000170.1 GCA_017477695.1 Oscillospiraceae bacterium
CGTCCGCGGCGCAGAGGGCCGGTAAATCACGGCGTCCGCCGGAACCTCCACGCGGATCGGCGCGGCCGGCACAAACGGATTTATCGAAAGCGGCAGCGCGACCCCCAGCCGCAGACAGAGCAGCAGCCACGCGAGGCAGCGCCATTTCGCCGCGTAACGCAGTCCTGCAAGACGCTCGATCACGAGAAGCAGAAGAATCGCCAACGCGCCGCCCGCGGAGAGGGACAGCAGCATGAGCAATAGACCGTTCATCGCTTATTCCTCCACCTTGAACATTTCCCGCAGCTCGTCGATATCGGCCGCGCTCAGCCCGTCGGACTTGACCAGTGTCGCCACGAGCTCCTTGGCGCTGCCTCGGAAGAGACGGCGGACGAGATCGTTTGCGGCCCAGTCGTTATACTCCCGTTCGGAGACGAGAGGCGAGTAGTAAAAGACCTTGCGCTTTTCCTGTGCGATGGCGCCCTTGCCGCACAGGCGCTGGATCAGCGTCTTGACCGTGGTGGCCTCCCAGCCCTTGCGCTCGCGCAGGATCTGGCGGATATCGGTGACGGGCAGGGCGTCCCCCGCCTCCCAGAGGACCCGCATGACCTCCAGCTCGGACTCGCTGATCTTTTCGGATAAGTTTTCCATGAGACACTCCTTGTCGAAACGAACGGCATGGACACAGGCCGCGCCGCGGCGGAAGGGGGACGGCGGCGCGCGGTAAGAGACTACGCGCGTCGTCTGATTATGGTATAGCACAGGAGACTACAATTGTCAACCCGTGTTCTGCACAATTAAGGATTCTTAAGAAACGGATGCGGCGGCGCCATCCTGCGGGCGGGCGCGTGTTCACAGAATGGCATTGCTTTTTTCAGCCGGGGGTTGTAATATGGAGGAAAATGGACAAAATCGTATACGCAGGAGGATCAAAGCATGCAGTACGTTATGGCCCTGGATCAGGGCACGACCAGCTCCCGCTGTATCCTGTTCGACAGATCCGGCAACATCTGCTCCGTTGCCAACAAGGAATTCCGGCAGATCTATCCCCGCCCCGGCTGGGTGGAGCACGACGCGCAGGAGATCTGGGACGTCACGCTCGAGGTGGCGCGCGCCGCCATGGCGAAGCTCGGCGTCACGGCGAAGGACGTCGCCGCCATCGGCATCACCAACCAGCGCGAGACCACCGTGATCTGGGATAAGGAGACGGGCGAGCCGATTGCCAACGCCATTGTCTGGCAGTGCCGCCGCACGAGCGATATCATCGACGGCCTCGTGGCCGCCGGGCACGCGGATATGATCCGCGCCAGGACCGGCCTCGTGCCGGACGCGTATTTCTCCGGCTCGAAGATCAAGTGGCTGCTCGATAACGTTCCGGGCGCGCGCCGCCGGGCGGAGGCCGGCAAGCTCCTGTTCGGCACGATCGACACCTGGCTGATCTGGAAGCTGACGGGAGGCCGCGTCCACGTGACGGACTACACCAACGCCAGCCGCACCATGCTTTTCAACATCCATGAGCTGCGCTGGGACGAGGAGTTGCTGCGCCTGCTGGACGTGCCCGCGGGCATGCTGCCGGAGGTCAGGCCCTCCTCGGCGCTCTACGGCAGGAGCGAGTTCGAGCTGTTCGGCGGCGAGATCCCGATCGCGGGCGCGGCGGGCGACCAGCAGTGCGCCCTGTTCGGCCAGTGCTGCTTTGAGCCAGGCACCATGAAGAATACTTACGGCACCGGCTGCTTCCTGCTGATGAACACCGGCGAGACCCCGGTGACGAGCCGCAACGGCCTCGTCACCACCATCGCCGCCTCCGCGGGAGACGGCGTGCAGTACGCGCTGGAGGGCAGCATCTTCATCGCCGGCGCCGCCATCCAGTGGCTGCGCGACGAGCTGGGCGTGATCTCCACCGCGAGCGAGAGCCTTGAATACGCCGTGAAGGTGGCCGATACCGCGGGAGCCTACGTCGTCCCGGCCTTTACCGGCCTCGGCGCGCCGTACTGGAACCAGCGCGCGCGCGGCGTGATCGCGGGCGTGACGCGCGGCTTCGGCCGGGCGCATCTGGTTCGCGCGACGCTGGAGTCCCTCGCGTACCAGACGCACGACATCGTGCGCGCCATGGAGCGCGATTCCGGCATCCCCATCGCCGAGCTGAAGGTGGACGGCGGCGCCTGCGCCAACGATTTCCTGATGCAGTTCCAGGCTGACCTCATCGGCAGCGACGTGTACCGTCCCCGCTGCATCGAGACCACCGCGCTGGGCGCGGCGTATCTCGCGGGGCTGGCCGTGGGCTACTGGTCGAGCCTGGAGGACGTGAAGAACAACTGGGCCGTGGACAGGGTCTTCACGGCCGCGATGGACGAGGACCGCCGCAAAGAGCTGCTGCGCGGCTGGGCCAAGGCTGTGAAGTGCGCCCTGCTCTGGGGCGACGAGGACTGACGCGGGGAGGGAAAGAGATGAACGATTACCGCAAGCTGCAAGACTGCGAGCTGTTCCTGTTCGACATGGACGGCACCCTGTACCTGGGGGACAACGTCTACGACGGGGCCATCGACCTGATGAACGCCCTGCCCGCCCTGGGCAAGCGCTATATCTATCTGACCAACAATTCCTCCCGCGCGGGGGCCGATTACATCACCCGCCTGCGGCGGCTGGGCTTCCCCTGCGAGGCGGAAAACGTTTTCACCTCCGGCATGGCCACCGGCATGTACCTCAACCAGAACCACCCCGGCGCCTCCGTGTATCTGGCCGGGACCCGGGCCTTCCACCGGGAGCTCACGAGCTACGGCATCCGCCTCGTGAACGACGACAACGGCCACACCGAGGCGGATACGGTGGACGTCGTGGTCCAGGGATTCGATACGGAGCTGGTCTACGAGAAGCTGGACCGGGCCTGCCATTTCCTGCGGCGCGGCGCGGTGTTCATCGCCGCCAACCCCGACTGGGTCTGCCCCATGCCGCACGACGAGGTCCTGCCCGACTGCGGCAGCATCTGCGCGCTGCTCACCGCCTCCTCCGGCGTGAAGCCCACGTACATCGGCAAGCCCAACCGGAACATGATCGACGTGATCTCAAAGATGACCGGGGTGCCGAATGAGAAGATCTGCGCCGTGGGCGACAGGCTCTATACGGATATCGCCGTCGCGCAGAATGCGGGAGCGGTCTCCGTGTTGGTGCTCTCGGGCGAGACGGATCAGGCCATGGTGGACGCCGCGGAGCGCAAGCCGGACTACGTCCTGCCCTCCGTCAAGCAACTGCACGAAGTGCTGCGATAAAAAATAAGACGGGGCGGCGCCGCCGCCCCGTCGTTCCTGGGATCTGTCTATGCTTATCATCCGTTACGCGCTGCCCATCGCGGCAGCGCTGCTGCTCATTCTGTTTTTCTCCGGCCTGCCTGCGCTGCAGTGCTGCGCGCTGCCGGACGACGCGCCTGCGGGACGCGCGGATCGGCGCGTCACCCGGCGGGACGCGGCGTTCATGCTGCTGCTGACGGCGGTCTACGCCGTCCCGGCCTTCCACGCGCTGGGTGATACCGCGGCGCCGGTCAGCTTCGCGCCGATGGCGGGGGAGAGCGCCGTACTCACGCTGGAGAGCGACGCCGTCCCCGCCCGGCTGATGCTGTATCCCGGCGTCGGTATGGGCGGCTATACGATCGAATACGCCGCGGACGGCGCGGACTACGTGCCCGTACTGGATTTCAGCCAGGGCCATATCGAGGTGCTCAAATGGGCGGAGCTGTATCCGGAGACGCAGCTTGCGCCCCGCTTAGTGCGCATCACCTGCACCTCCGGCAATCCCTGGCTGGGCGAGCTCGTCCTGCTCGACGAGGCGGGGGAGCCCATTCCGGTGCGCTCTTCGATCCCGGAGCTGTGCGACGAGCAGGATACCGTCCCGGCCGCGCAGAGCTTCATGAACTCCACGTATTTCGACGAGATCTACCACGCCCGTACCGCCTGGGAGCATCTGCACGGCGTCTGGCCCTATGAGATCTCGCACCCGCCGCTCGGCAAGCTGATCATGTCTCTCGGCATCACGCTCTTCGGCATGACGCCCTTTGGCTGGCGCTTCATGGGGACGCTCTTCGGCGCGCTGATGCTGCCGGTGCTGTACGTCTTTTTGAAAAAGCTCTTCGGCGGCGCCGCCGCCCCCACGCTGGGGACGATCCTGCTCGCGAGCGATTTCATGCACTTCACGCAGACGCGTATCGCCACGATCGACACCTATGCGGTCTTCTTCATCCTGCTCATGTACCTGTGCATGTATCTGTACCTGCACGAGGAGAGCCTGCCCGCCCTGGCCATGAGCGGCGTGTTCTTCGGCCTGGGCGCCGCCAGCAAGTGGACCTGCGTCTACGCGGGGGCGGGGCTCGCCGTGCTCTGGGCGGGGCACTGGCTGCTGCGCGCGCGGCGCGGAGAGACGAGGGGACTGTTCACGGCCTTCCTGCGCAACTGCCTCTTCTGCCTGCTGTTTTTCGTGCTGATCCCGGGATTGATCTACTATCTGTCCTATATCCCCTACGGGCAGGCCGGGGGCGCGCGCCCCTTCAGCGCCGCCTACACCAGGATCGTGCTGGACAACCAGAGCTTCATGTTCAACTACCACGTCGGCGTCGTGGCCGAGCACCCTTATTCCTCCCGCTGGTACCAGTGGATCCTGGATATCCGGCCGATCCTGTATTATCTGGATTACTATGACGACGGCACCCGGTCGAGCATCTGCGCGTTTACCAATCCCGCCCTGTGCTGGGGCGGCCTGCTGAGCCTGTTCGTGCTGCTCTATACGGCGATCTTCCGGCGCGACCGGAAGGCCGCGTTCATCCTTGTCGCTTATCTGGCGCAGCTCGTCCCCTGGATGTTCATCCGCCGGCTGACCTTTGCGTATCACTATTTCCCGGCCTCGGCGTTCCTGGTGCTGGCACTGTGCTACGTGTTCAGTCTCATGCGCGATAACCGGCGCAGCTGGCCGGTATACGCGGTGCCGTTCACGGCGGCGAGCCTGCTGCTGTTCGTGCTGTTTTTCCCGGCGCTCAGCGGGAGCCCCGTGGACAATGCGCAGGCGACGGCGCTGATGCGCTGGCTGCCGACCTGGCCCCTGTGACGCGGCCTTCGGAGGGTGGGAGCGTGAGCAGATCGGTCTGACCGCGGCGAGCGGGCAAAAAAAGAACGGCCCCCCTGGGCCGCCGCTGAAATCTGCATAAAAAAGAAGTAACCCTTGACTGCACACCCGGTTTTCGCACAGCCAAGGGTTACTTCTCTGAATTCTTGATATCTAACATACTGGTTACCTCTCTTTCTTTAGATTGCGACCGTGTCATTTCAGGACTCATCTCTCAGGCTTCATTCAACATCGCATTCCGATATTCCCGTAAGCGGGATAGCTATGTGCCGGTACGTTCCCTTATCTGATCCCCGGTCTCGCGGCCCCTTTCCTTCTTATGAAGTTCGGGCCTCGTCACATGTACATTGGACTCACCCTTTCTGCCTATAATATAGCAAATCACAAAAGACTTGTCCAGCGTCAAACTGTACAAAATTTACAAAGCGCAGTTATGAAAAGCGACAGTTTTGTGCAAATCATCAATAAATACGGCGCTCTTCCCTTGACATGGCGGGCCGGATCCATTATGATTAATTTATTGGGCGCGGCAAGAGAAGGCGGCGAAAAAAAGTACGGCCTCCCTCTTGACATTTCCAACAGTTTTTGCTATTATAGCTTCGCTCATGGGGGTATAGCTCAGCTGGGAGCGCGCGTCATATTTAACCAGCCCCCTGTTTGAGAGAGCTACTTGAAGCAAAAACCCTTATAATTCAATAATAATGCGTCTCCTACGGGGGTATAGCTCAGCTGGGAGAGCGCTTGAATGGCATTCAAGAGGTCAGCGGTTCGATCCCGCTTATCTCCACCAGACGCATTATGAAAGGCTTGATTTCTTCGGAGATCAAGCCTTTTTGTTTCCCCCAAAAAATGAATATCGGGATGATGCTGGCAACTTCCACCGCCGTTCAAGCATCCTCCCTCCTACTGAAAAAGGCCGTTTCCACGTTCAAAAGATCGTGAAAGCGGCCTTTTTTGTTACCCGGAAATGTGTCTCACCGTGAGACACAATAGCTTGAAAAACTGGAATTTCTATATTAGCGGCTTTATCATTATGATACCGTGACAATACTCTCCATAGCAGTTTGGGATAAAACCAGTTGGGGAAAAACCGTACTGTACCAAATAGTCAAAGTGCTTTCTGCCGCATGATTTCAGTTCTTTCAATTCTTCTGCGTAATTTTGAATCGGCCTGCCATGGCATGACATATCGGGTGAACTCATAACATACTTCAAGTTTCGATACCCTTTGCCCCTTGCATAGAGGGACAGATTCGCGAGTGCACCGACTTCGCCGAGAAAAACGGTATCACAATCCTGCGCCACTACATAGACCGCGCCTTCTCCGCCAAGACCGACAACCGCCCGGAGTTCCAGAACATGATCAAGGACAGCGCGCAGGGTTTGTTCGATATCGTCCTCGTCTGGAAACTGGATCGTTTTTCTCGCAACCGCTACGACAGTGCCCACTACAAGGCCATTCTCAAAAAGAACAATGTCAAGGTTGTCTCTGCCACGGAGAAGATTTCGGAAGGTTCCGAGGGAATCCTGATGGAGTCCATTTTGGAAGGGTTCGCCGAGTACTACTCGGCGGACCTCTCCGAGAAAATCGTACGCGGCATGACAGAGAATGCCCTCAAGTGCAAGTTTAACGGAGGCGGTCAAACGATTGGCTATGTGATCGACGAGGAGCAATATTTTCAGATCGACCCGCTCACTGCCCCGCTTGTCCTGGAAGCCTTTAAGATGTACGACAAAGGCGCAACGATGAAAGAGATCCGTGACTGGATGAACGATCAGGGCTTTCGCAATAGCCGCGGCAAACCGATTGGCTTTAATGGCGTGGAAAACATATTAAAGAACCGCCGCTATCTTGGAGAGTACCGCTACCGGGATATCCTTGTGCCGGATGGCATCCCGAAGATCGTTCCGCAGGACCTGTTTGATCGGGTACAGGCCAGAATGGAGAAAAACAAAAAGTCTCCCGCCAGATACAAGGCAGAGGACGAGTACATACTCTCCGGGAAGCTCTTTTGCGGCTATTGCGGCGAGCCAATGATCGGCGAGAGTGGCACCGGTCGGAACGGTGTGTATCACTACTACAAGTGCTCGTCGATCAAGCGCAAGCTGAAGGCCTGTTCCAAGAAAACGATGAAAAAGGAGTGGCTGGAAGATACCGTCATTCAGGCGATCAAAGAGTTCCTGGATGAACCGGGTACTGTGGATGCGGTCATCGAACTTGTGATGGATTTACAGGGACGTGACAGCGTCAGTCTGCCGGCCTTTGAAAAGCAGCTCAGCGAGACGAACACCGCCATTGATAATCTGTTAAACGCCATCCAGCAGGGAATCCTGACGAAATCCACAAAAGAGCGACTGGAGCAGTTGGAAGCCTCGAGGAACGAGCTGGAGCAGAAGATTGCCTTGGAAAAGATGGCCAAGCCCAAGGTGTCCGAGGATTTCATCCGATTCTGGCTCAAGCGTTTTCAATATCTCGACACAGCCAAGCTGGAGCACCGAAAGATGCTGATCGGAACCTTTGTCAACGCGATCTACCTCTACGATGACAAGGCCGTCATCGCACTCAACTACAAGGACGGGACTAAAACTGTAAATTTTAACGATATGGAGTGCGCGCTTTCCCAGCGTGCCTCTATCCCCGGTTCGGATTTGGAAATCTTATCTCCACCACGAGGAGCCTTGAAACACTTGTGTTTCAAGGCTTTTTTCGTACCCGGAACTTTAGCGGACCTCGCGCAACTTTTCCCGACCAGAGTTTTGACCAGAATTACCTTTGTGCATAATAGACAGATTAGACAGCGGTATGATTTTGCAGTTTGACGAAGGATCGTCGGGCGGGATCGTACCGCTGAATGCTTTGGCAAAGCGCTCGATGGCATCCTGCCGGATGGGTTCCTGCACATGGAGATAATGCTGCGTCATGTTCATGTCCGCGTGCCCCACGATGCTCTGGATGGTGGACAGGTCCACACCCAGGGCCTGCATCTGGCTCACATAGGTGTGGCGGCAGCAGTGGGGCGTCAGCACACGGACGCTGCCCACTTCCTCCAAAGCCTTCTTGAAGTAGCTGCGGAAGGTTTTTGGATTGATGACCTGGCCGGGCTTCCCCTCCCAGAGGTATGTACCCGCCTGCTCCCGCAAAAGCCGGGCGCAGTAGCGCACATTCTCCGGCACCGGGATGTCCCGATAGCTGTCACGGGATTTGGGGACGCCTACCCGTGCCGTGCCCTTGTCCATGTTGATGGCCTGGCGGATCTGGATCAGGGAGCCGTCCTCGGCTACGTGCTTCGGCTCCAGAGCCAGCAGCTCCTGAGTGCGCATGCCCGTGCCCAGCAGCAGCCGGATGCTCCAGCCGATCCTGTTCTCCGGCAGTTCATTGAGGAGCGTCTGCACTTCCTCGGCAGTGAAGGCTTCCTTGGTCTGCTCCGGCCCGCGCCTGCGGAGCTTGTCCGCAAAGGCCACCGGGTTCTTGCGGATCAAGTCGTTGGCCTCGGCCTTGTGGAAGATCTGGTAGAGCATGCCCCGGCATTGGGAGAGCCGGGAATAGGATGCCCCTTCCCGCTGCTGCTTTTTGAGAAAGCTCTCAATGTCCAGAGGCTTGATGCCCCGGAGCGCCCGGTCGGTGAAATGCTCCTTGAGGATACGCAGGGTGTACTTGTAGTTCTCCTGGGTGGTGGGCGCGATGTTGACCTTGTGCTGCTCGTACCAGAAGTCCGCCCATTCGGAGAAGCCCCAGAGCTTGTCTGTGTCCAGACCGGCCGCCTCGTCCTCCCGGAACTTGCGGAGCTTGGCGCGGACCTCCTTTTGGGTTTTCCCATAAAACGAACGATATTTTCTTTGGCCGTTTTCCCGTAAGCCCACCATTACGGTGCACTCCCAACGGCCGTCCTGACGCTGACGGAGAGTGCCCTCCCCGTTGGATCTTCTTCTCTTTGCCAATGAATACTCCTTTCTGCTGGCAAAGGCTTCTTGTTGTGAAGCCATTATACCGCAAGCTGTGTTTTATGTGAAGAACACTATTTGATAATTGAACGCAATTCTCCCTTGTGATAAAATAAGAAATAAAGTTTTTTCGCTATACAGCATGGATGTATTTTGTCTGAGGTATAAATCATGGATGAATACTACTGTCCAAATTGCAATGCCATAGCCGCGGAGAACGAACAACGGATCGGGCTGAGCGCGGCCCGGCGCCGGACGGGAGGAAACACGATGAGCAGCATTCACAATGAACCGAAGATCAAAAACGCACTGATCGCCGCGATCCGCGAGCAGCTGGAGCACCGTGCGCTATGGATGTATCTGCTGTGCGACGAGGCGCGCAAGAAGGGCCTGCCGCCGGAGGAATATGCGCCCGCGGCGATCCGCCGCTGCGGTCTGTACCAGGGTGCGAAGCTGCGCGAAAAGGCGGGAGGCGGATCGTCTCTGAAGGGGCTGAAGAAAACGCTCTTCTCCAAGTTCGCGCAGTGGGTGTTCGAGATGGACGTCCGCCGCTGCGACGACGACCACCTCGATATCGACTTTCACTACTGTCCGCTGGTCAAGGCCTGGCAGAAGCAGGGCTGCAGCGACGAGGAGATCCGCGTCCTCTGCGACCAGGCCATGTGCGGAGACCGCGGGATCGCGGAGAGCTTTGGCTGTGAGCTGGATCTCCCGGCCACCATCGCGCGCGGGGACGAGATCTGCCAGATCCGTTTCGTGAGGCGCTGAGATGGGCGCGGAAGCGGAGCGACCCGTGATCCGCAGGCACGTCGTGCTGCGCGGCTGGGTCCAGGGAGTGGGCCTGCGGTACCGCGCCCGCTGGGCCGCCGCGGCGTGCGGCTGTACCGGCTGGGTCCGAAACGAATACGACGGCTCCGTGACCATGGAACTGCAGGGGACGGAGAGGCAGATCGACGAAGTGATCCTCGCGGTCGAGCGCGGCGCCTACGTGCGCATCGAGGATATGGACAGCCGCAGCATCCCCGTGGTCCGCGGCGAGACGGGCTTCCACACCCGATGAGCGGCCGGCCGCGCAAAAAAGCACCCACACGGGGGTGCTTTTTTGCATATTATCGGACGGCGCGTCAGATCGGCACGCCGCTGCAGCGGTCGGGCTCGTGCGGGGTGATCTGCGCGCTCGCCGGGGCGGACTTCTGCGTGAGGAAGAGGGGGCCTTTCGCGATGGGCTTGTTCATACGCGGCGCCCTTTGGATCCGGGCCGCAGCGAATAGGACTTGAGAAAAGCGCCGGGATCCGCTCCGCCTTCCAGATAGCGCAGCAGGATCTGCGCGCAGGCGCTGCTGTCGCTGCCAGCGTGGTGGTGCGTCAGCGGGATCGCGTAGTACGCGCAGAGCGCGTCGAGCTTGTGGCTCATGCCGGGCAGCAGGCGCCTGCCCATCTGCACGGTGCAGAGATAGGGCACGCTCCGCTTCCAGGTCAGATCGTAGGCGTCCAGGCAGCGGCGCAGGACGCCCAGGTCGAACGCGGCGTTGTGCGCGACCAGAACGCCGCCGTCCAGCAGCGGCCTGAGCTCCGGCCAGAGCATGGGAAAGGTCGGCGCGCCGCGCACGGCGTCCTCGTCGATCCCGGTCAGCCAGGTGTTGAACGGATCAAAGTCCGTCTCCGGGTCGACCAGCGAGTAAAACGTCTCCGCGACCGCACCGTCTTCGACGACGGTGACGCCGATGGCGCTCATGCGGTGGTTGAGTCGGTTCGGCGTTTCCACGTCGAAGGCGATATATCGGTCCATCCTGCGGCCTCCTTCAGCGCTTCAGCGCCGCGCTCAGCTCCTCCGGGATGCCGCGCGGGCCGCGCACGGCGCGCACGCCGTAGTGCGTTTTGAGCAGCTCGAAGGGGAAGCGGGCGGGGTCGTAGCGCTTCATCAGGCGGATGCGCATGAGGCTGCGGATGCTCAACCCCTCGCGCCGGTATCGGTAGGGGATATCGGTCTCCACGACCTTGCATTTATACAGGATCGCGGAGACGGGCGCGCCCACGTAGAGAAAGACCACGTCGCCCTTTTTGATGCCGGCGCCCTGCTTCCAGGTGATCTCGCGCGCCGTGTCGAAGGCGTGCTCGATATCGTAATAGTGCGGGTTAGAGGGGACGAGCCACTCCTTGGGCGGGCGGATCGCCTTTTTTGTCTGCGGGGAGGCGGTGACCGCGTAGCTCTTGTCGATGAGCCCGCCGATCTCCGCGAAGGGCACCGAGCCGTCGAGCAGGACGGTGATCCAGCCGCCGCGGCTGATATGGTAGCCGGGAAAATAGCCCTCCTGCGCGGTCAGCAGATCGACCAGCAGGGGACTGTCCAGCTTGACGTTCAGCACGTCGACGGAGGTCTCGCCCGGCAGACCGAGCCTGGCGCGCGGCAGATCCATCACGAGGCCGTACCACTTCCGGTTGTCCTGATGGCGAAAGACCGCATAGCCGGGGTAGCGCGGCCACGGATATTCGACCTCGCTCCCGTATTTCTTTTTGACGTAGCGGAACACCTCGTCCCGCAGGGAAAGCTCCATGACCGTTCCTCCCGTTCAACGCACGCAAAGCCTGTTCGCAGGACGGCGCACCGCCGGATCTTCGGCTTTTCGCCGTCATACGCGCATTATTTTACCAGACGGCGCGCGGACTTGCAACAGCGGGCGGCTGTCTTCCACCGGAGACTTGATTGGTCAAAACTGGGAAGAATGTCAAGAAGGAGCCAAAAAATGCAAGAAAAATAGGAGTAAATTGCCAATTGTGCGGGTTTCCGAAATATGGTATACTGAACGCACTGATTGAGGCGCGCCAACGATGAGTACCCTGCGGGCGACAGGCAAATGCTGCAGCGGGAAAGGCGACGGCGCCGAAATCCATACGGAGGCCTGGGTCGTATGGGTTGGGACGCGGCAGAAGATGTCGCGGACTGTCGCGAAAGCGGAGCGCAGTCAGAGAACGGAAGAAAAAACGCCGGGCCAGCCCGCAGCGTTGTTTCCTTTGGTTTTCGAAGCGCACCGTTTTCGGTGCGCTTTTTGTTTTGCATGGACGCGGCCTGCGCGAGACGGGAGAAAACGGAATGCTGAAATACATCGTGCGAAGAGTGCTGACCATGATCCCCACCCTGTTGGTGGTGATCTTCATCGTGCTCTTTCTTATGAACCTGACGCCGGGGTCCCCCGCGCTGAACATCCTCGGGCCGGACGCCACGCAGGAGATGGTGGAGGAGCTCAATCATAAGCTCGGCTACGACAGACCGTTTTTCGTCCGCTTCGTGGACTACGTGGTCAACCTCGTCCAGGGCGACATGGGCACCACCTACCGCACCAACCGCTCCGTGTTCAAGGAGATCGTGACGCGCTATCCCATCACGGTGCGCCTGAGCATCCTGGTCATCGTGATCGCCTGCTGCATCGGGATCCCGCTGGGCATCCTGTCCGCCGTAAAGCAGTACAGCTTCTTCGACACGGCAGGCACCGTGGGCGCGCTGTTCATGGCGTGCATCCCCGCGTTCTGGCTGGGGCTGATGCTCGTGCTGCTGTTCTCGCTCAAGCTCGGGTGGCTGCCCGCCTCCGGCACGGATCACTGGTACAGCTACATCCTGCCCGCGCTGACGCAGGCGATCCCGCAGAGCGCGCGCAGCATGCGCATGACGCGCACCAGCATGCTCGAGACCATCCGCCAGGATTACATCAAAACGGCGCGCTCCAAGGGGCAGATCGAACGCAAGGTCATCCTCAAGCACGCGCTGAAAAACGCGCTCTTGCCGGTCGTGACGATGGTCGGCGTGGACTTCGGCTTCATCCTGGGCGGGACGATCGTGATCGAGAGGGTGTTCTCGATCAACGGCGTCGGCACGCTGATCCTCGATGCGATCCAGACCAAGGACATCCCGCTGGTCACCGGCTGCGCCGTCTTCTTCGCGTTTTTCTACATGCTGGTCCTGCTGATCGTGGACGTGCTCTACGCGCTGATCGACCCCAGGATCAAGGCCCGCTACCGCGGGCAGAAGGCGTAGGAGGCGAACGATGAAAAAGAACGCAGGCAATCCCGAAAGGCGGCGCAAAAGAAACGCCTTCATCAACCGCGACACCTGGCGCAGGTTCAAGAAAAACAAGGCCTCCCTCGTGGGGCTGATCCTGTTTCTGATCTTCGTGCTCTTCATGATCTTCGCGGACGTGATCGTGCCGTACAGCGTGGCGATCGAGAACAATATCTCCCAGCGGCTGCAGCCGCCCTCGGCCGAGCACTGGTTCGGGACGGACGCCTTCGGGCGCGACGTGCTGGCGCGGATCATCCACGCCTCGCGCTACTCGCTGCTGATGGGCATCGTGTCGGTGGTCATCGGCATCGTGTGCGGCAGCGTGCTCGCGGCGATCGCGGGCCTCTACGGCGGCATCGCCGACCGGACCATCATGCTTATCATGGACACAATCCTCTGCATCCCGTTCATGCTGCTCGCCCTCGCGATCGTGGCGGCGCTCGGCTCGGGACTTGAAAACCTCCTGATGGCGCTCGTCATCGCGAGCGTGCCGATCTACGTGCGCGTCATCCGCTCGTCGATCCTCACCGTCGTGGAGTCGGACTTCGTGGAGGCGGCGCGCTCCCTGGGCACGCCCGACCGCTGGATCGTGCTCAAGCACATCCTGCCCAACGCCATCGGCACCATCATCGTCCAGGCGACGATGTCCGTCGGCACGATGATCACCTGGGCGGCCGCGCTCAGCTACGTGGGCATGGGCATCCAGCCGCCCGCGCCCGAATGGGGCGCCATGCTCTCGGAGGGCAAAAACTACATGCTCCAGTACCCGTACCTGGTCATCTTCCCGGGCCTTGCCATCGTGCTGTGCTGCCTGTCGCTGAACCTCATGGGCGACGGACTGCGCGACGCGCTCGACCCGAAGCTGAAGGATTGAGGGGGCGCTATGGACAGCTTACTTTCCGTGAGAAACCTCGTCACGCGCTACGAGACGGACAGCGCGACCGTCGAGGCGGTGAACGATATCAGCTTTGACGTCCTGCCGGGCGAGACGCTCGGCCTCGTGGGCGAGACCGGCGCGGGCAAGACCACGACGGCCCTCAGCATCCTGCAGCTCCTGCCGGAGCGCACCGGCGTCATCAAGAGCGGGGCGATCTGTTACAAGGGAGAGGACCTGCTCTCCAAATCAAAAGAGGAGATGCGGCTCATCCGCGGCGCCTGCATCAGCATGATCTTCCAGGACCCGATGACGGCGCTCAACCCCGTCCTCACCATCGGCGAGCAGATCCGCGAGAGCCTGGAGATCCACAATTACGACGGCCTGTCCAGGGAACAGCTGGACGAACGGGTCGACGAGCTGCTGGAGATGGTCGGCATCCGGACCTCGCGCAAGTACGACTATCCCCATCAGTTCAGCGGCGGGATGAAGCAGCGCGTCGTCATCGCCATCTCGCTCGCGTGCAACCCCGAGCTCATCATCGCCGACGAGCCGACGACGGCGCTGGACGTGACCATCCAGGCCCAGGTGCTCGCGATGATGATGGACCTCAAAAACCGGCTCAAGACCTCGATGATCATGATCACCCACGACCTGGGCATCGTGGCCCAGACCTGTGACAAGGTCGCCATCATGTACGCCGGAGAGATCGTGGAGAGCGGGACCGTGCGGGACATCTACCTGGGCGAGAAGCACCACCCCTACACGGTGGGCCTGTTCGGCTCCATCCCCGACCTGGAGAAGGAGACGCGGCGGCTCAGCCCGATCGAGGGCATCATGCCCGACCCGCGCAACCTGCCGACCGGCTGCAAGTTCCACCCCCGGTGCGCGCACTGCACCGCGCGCTGCGAGCGGGAGGCGCCGCCCGTATACCGGGAGGGCAGCCACGAGATCCGCTGCCATCTCTTTGCCGCGGAGGACGCGAATGGAAACTGACAGGAACGATATACTGGTCAAGACCGTTGGCCTGAAAAAATACTTCAAGGTCTCGGAGGGCATCCTCCACGCGGTGGACGACGTGAACCTCGAGATCCGCCGCGGGCACAACCTCGGCGTCGTGGGCGAGTCCGGCTGCGGGAAATCCACCCTCGGCAGGCTCCTGCTGCGCCTCATCCCCGCCACGGAGGGCGAGGTCTATTTCGAGGGGCAGGACATCCTCAAGCTCAGCAACGCGAAGATGAGCGCCCTGCGGCCCAACATGCAGATGATCTTCCAGGATCCGTACTCCAGCCTCAATCCGCGCATGAGCGTGTTCGACCTCATCGCGGAGCCGCTGCAGATGAACAAGGTCTACAAGCAGTACGACGCCATGGCCGACAGGATCTACGAGCTGATGGACATGGTCGGCCTGGCCCGCTACTACGCGGACTCCTTCCCGCACGAGCTCGACGGCGGCCGCCGCCAGCGGATCGGCGTGGCGCGGGCGCTCGCGCTCAACCCGAAGTTCGTCGTCTGCGACGAGCCGGTCAGCGCGCTGGACGTTTCGATCCAGGCGCAGATCCTGAACCTGCTGATGGACCTGCAGGACGAGCTGGGCCTCACGTACATGTTCATCACGCACGACCTCTCGGTGGTCAAGCATATCTCCGAGGAGATCGCGGTCATGTATCTGGGCCAGTGCGTGGAGCTTGCAAGCTCACGGGAGCTGTTCAAAAATCCCCTGCACCCCTACACCAAGGCCCTGCTGGCCGCGGTACCGGTGCCGCGGCTGGACACGGGCAGGGAGTTCAGCGTGATCCGCGGCGAGGTCTCCAACCCCATAGACCCCAAGCCGGGCTGCCGCTTCGCGGCGCGCTGCGATCATTATGACCCGCAGCGCTGCGATCTGCCGCAGAGCCTGCGGGACAAGGGGAACGGACATATGGTAGCTTGCGCACTATGCGAATAGTGCCGGGATATAAAAGCACAAACAAATACTGAAACAGGAGGAAAAAGGAATGATGAAGAGGATTTTGGCAGCGGCCCTCGTCCTGGTGCTGGCACTGGGCATGCTCACCGCCTGCGGCAGCAGCTCCGGCAGCAGCGGCGGCACGACGTCGTCCGCCCCGGCAGACAACAGCGAGCGTCAGCTCGTCGTGGGCATCCCGGGCCTGCCCGACAACGGAGACGTGCAGAACACCACCTCCGTTTACAACCGCATCGGCTTCGGCGCGCAGGTGTACGACTACATCATGGTCAAGGACGGAGACGGCAATATCCTGCCGCATCTGGTCGAGTCCTATGAGATGGCGGACGACGCCTCCGAGTGTACCTTCAAGCTCGTCGAGGGCGTGAAGTGGCACGACGGCACCGAGATGACCAGCGAGGACGTGCAGTTCACCATCGAGAGAGCCAAGGCCGGCACCGGCTCGCAGAAGACCTACTGCGGCGATATCGACCACGTCGAGGTCATCGACGACTACAACTTCAAGATCGTCATGGGCACCCCCAACGTCGCCCTGCTCGAGTACCTGACCGCGATCCCCGTCGTCTGCAAGGCCTTCATCACAGAGTGCGGCGATGAGCTCTACGGCACGGACGTGCAGTACGTCATGGGCTCCGGCCCGTACAAGCCCGTCGAGTGGCAGTTCGGCGATTACATCGTCTTCGAGGCGAACGAGGACTACTTCCTCGGCGCTCCCGCGATCAAGTCCGTGAAGCTGCGCGTCGTCGCGGACACCAACTCCGCGGTCATCGAGCTGCAGACCGGCGGCATCGACTTCTACATGAACGACGTGCCCTACATCTCCCTGCCGACCCTCGAGGCGGACGCCAACATCAACGTCGAGTACGCGAGCTCCTTCCGTTATAACTACGTGCTCTTCAACGCCGAGTCCGGCATGTTCGCGGACAAGACGATGCGCCAGGCCGTGGCCTACGCCATCGACCGCGACGAGATGCTGATCATCGGCTGCGAGGATCTGCAGAACGGCGTCGAGGTCAACACCCCGGCGGGCCCGGACTTCACCGCCAACCCCGATCACACCACCTGGCCGTATGAGACGGATCTGGAGAAGGCCCAGAGCATCGTGGCCGATTCCGGCTACGACGGACACACCGTCGTCATCAAGACCCTGACGGTCGATCCCTATCCGAAGCTCGCCACCGTCCTGCTCGAGGCGCTGACGAAGATCGGCATCAACGCCGAGATCGAGCAGCTCGAGAACAGCGCCTATATCGACGACGTGTGCGGCAACGGCAATTTCGAGATCGCGATCTGCTTCAACACCTTCCCGGCCAAGGATATGGACATCGCCGTCAACGCGCAGCTCCACTCCTCCAAGGTCGGCCTGGCCGGCAACTACGGCCGCTACGTCAGCGAGGAGATGGACGAGCTGATCGTCGCCGCGAAGACCATCCCCGATCCGGAAGCGCGCAAGGCCGCCTACGAGCCGCTGATCGCCCTCTTCGCCGAGGATCTGCCCAGCGTGCCGCTCTATTACACCAACTCCACGCGCGCCTACTCCGCGGACCTCGTCTGCCGGGACAACTGCGCGCAGTACGACCGCTTCTACTACTTCAGCTTCAAGTAAAACGAAAACGCTCTGCGTTCCCGGCCCGGCCGGGAACGCAGAGACGCCTATGGACGAGCGCCCGCGGGCGCAGGAGGTTGAC
>JAFUUR010000171.1 GCA_017477695.1 Oscillospiraceae bacterium
CCCCGACGCCGGAACCGGAGCCCACGCCCTGCCCGCACCCTGCCTGGGAGGACGGGGTCTGCGCCGTCTGCGGAGAGCCCTGTGCGCATCCCGCCTGGGAAAACGGCGCGTGCACGGTCTGCGGCCTCGCCTGCGAGCACCCCGCGCACGACGCGCAGACCCGCGTCTGCGCCGTCTGCGGAGAGACCGTGTACCACCGCTACGTCGGCGGCGTCTGCGCCTGCGGGGCGCAGCCCCTCTCTTACGACTACGTCCTGCCCGACCGCTTTTACGAGCCGTGCGAGCACCCGGGCACGATCGAGAGCTGGGACTTCCAGAACGCCGTGCCCGGCTGGGCGACCTATACGCGCCACCTGCTGATCTACCTCCCTTACGGCTACGACCCCGAAGGGCAGTACGACCTGCTGCTGCTGATGCACGGCACCGGCGACGACGAGACCGCCTGGCTCACCTGCCCGCACTACGTGCCCGACCGGATGATGGAGGTGCGCACCATCTTCGACCACATGATCGACGAACAGCTCATCCGTCCGCTCATCATCGTGACCGTGGGCCTGTATGAGGACTTCGGCGGCTACGTGGGCGATCCCACGGAGGAGCGGCTCGCCGTCGAGCTGCGGGAGATCATCCTGCCGCACCTGGTCGAGACCTACGCCACCTACGCCGCGGGCGGCGACCCAGCGCAGCTCGAGGCCGCGCGGGAGCACTTCGCCATCGGCGGCCTGTCCTGGGGCTCATACTTCAGCTACGCCTCCGGCATGCGGCTGAACCTGCCCTACTTCGGCAGCTTCATCTGCTTCAGCGGCAACGACAACCCGGACCTCGTGCTGAGCGTCATCAACGCGCCGGAGCTGATCGGCTACCCGATCTATCTTTACTACTCCGCCGCGGGCACCACGGACATGGCCCACTACGGCGGCATCAACAATTTTAACCAGATCGTCAAGTATACGGACCGGCTCGTCGAGGGAGAAAACGCCTTCCTGCACGAGACCGAGGGCGGCCACACCTGGAACGTCTGGTCCACAGAGATCTTCAACGCCCTGCAGCTCTGCTTCCAGTCATGAAATATTTTGCAGAAAGATAGTGAAATCTGCGAAAAAGTATAGTATAATCGTTTTGCATCATTCAAATAATATTTAGGAGGACATCCATGAATCTGCTCAGCGTCATTCTGAAGGTCATGCTGGCGGACGCTGCCGTCAGCGCCCTCTCCGGCAAGACCGGCCTTTCTTCCTCGAGCCTGAAGAAGCTCCTGCCCCTCGCGATCCCCCTGCTCCTGCGCTACATGACCAACAACGCCTCCACCCAGTCCGGCGCCCTGTCCCTGCTCGGCGCGCTTACGCAGCACAGCGTCGCCCGCTCCGCGGACGAGATGTTCGCCGAGGCCGACGAGGTCGACGGTGGCAAGATCGTCAACCACATCCTGGGCGACGACAGCACCCGCGCCATCCAGACCCTGGCGGCCGAGTCCGGCATGAGCACCGACGACGTCACCCGCGCTCTGGGCGGTCTGGCTCCGGCCCTGCTCAGCATCCTCTCCGCGGCGACCACCTCCGCCAGCAATCAGTCCGCTTCCTCCGGTATGGATCTGACCGATCTGCTGACCCTGTTCGGCGGCGCCTCCGCGCCCGCGTCCCAGCAGTCCGTCGGCACGAGCCTGCTCGGCTCCCTGCTCGGCGGCACCCCCACGCAGCAGCAGCAAACCAGCAGCATGAGCCTGCTCGACGCGCTCCTGGGCACCGGCGCCGTGCAGCAGCAGCCCGTCCAGCAGCAGACCAGCCTGCTCGGCTCCCTCCTGGGTCTGGGCTCCACGCAGCAGCCCGTCCAGCAGCAGACCAGCAGCAACGGCCTCGGCCTGCTCGGCTCCCTGCTCGGCGTGACTCCCACCCAGCAGACCACGCAGGTCAAGCCCGCGAGCAAGCCGGCGAACAAGCCCTCTCAGGCCAAGCCCGCCCAGCAGCAGACCAGCCTGCTCGGCTCCCTCCTGGGCGCCGCTCCCACCCAGCAGCTCACCCAGCAGACCGCGCAGCAGAACATCAACAACCTCAACGGCAACACCCTGCTGAGCCTCCTGCTCGGCGCCATGCAGTAAGCTTTCCAGCGCGATCAGCGGCCGCCCTTTCCGGGCGGCCGCTTTTTCTTGTCGGTTTTTTCTCCGCGCATGGGACGTTTCGCCTCCCCGCCGGGTCTTCCCGGTGAAGAGCTTTTCAAGGAGACACAGCCTGCTGACCAACGAGCAGTTCACGCAAGCGGTAACGGAATATGCGGACATGGTGTACCGCATCGCGCTCAATTATCTGCGCGACGCGGCCGCCGCGGAGGACGTCGGCCAGGAGGTCTTCCTCCGGCTGTTCCGCGCGGGGCCGGAGCTCGAGGGGCCGGAGCACCTCAAGCACTGGCTGATCCGCGTCGCGATCAACGAGAGCAAGCGGGCCCTCGCCTCGCCCTGGCGGGCGCTCGCCCCGCTGGACGAGCAGCGGGAGCAGCCCGCCTTCTCCTCGCCGGAGACGGGGGACACCTTCCGCGCGGTCATGGCGCTGCCGCGGCGCTACCGCGTGGTCCTGTACCTGCATTATTACGAGGGCTACAAGGCGGTGGAGATCGCAAAGCTCCTGCGCCTGCCGGCGTCCACCGTGCGCACCCGGCTCGCCCGCGGGCGCGAACTGCTGAAACAAAGGCTTTTGGAGGCAGAACATGTTTGAGATCGAACGCTATCGGAAGAGCTTTGACGAGATCCACGCCCCCGAGGCCATGCGATCGGAGGTATTGAACATGACAGAAAGCAAAGCGGTACACACCCGCATCCCCCGCCGCGTGCTGACGCTGGCCGCGGTCGCGGCTCTGCTGCTGGCGCTGAGCGTCGGCGCCTGGGCCGCGGGCCGGAGCGTCTACGGCTGGGGCGGCAACTTTGAAGTCGTCTCGGAGCAGACCGCCGACGGCGTGGTGTACACGGAGTCCGTCCTGCACACGGACGCGCTGACCGAGCCCGTGGAGATCGTGGACGGGCGGACGTATTTCATCGTCAACGGCGAGCACACCGACATCACGGACGCGATCAGCGAGACGGAGCCGTATCTCTACGAATACACGGACGAGGAGGGCGTCGTCCACCACTGGCTCGTCGGCAAGAACGGGCCGGAGCCTGAGCACTACGGCTATGCCGAATTCCTCTTCCGGCCGGGGGAGGATTGGCTGGGCGGCTATGCCGCGCGCACGAACAACAACGAGGCCCCCTGGCTCGACAAGGGCAAAGCGCTGCTCCACGTCCCCTGGTAGGCGGACACGGGACCGCGGAAGGCTGCCTTCCGCGGTCTTTTTTTGCGCAGATAGCGGTTGAGCGGCGGCGTGCTTTGTGCTATACTGGGGAAAAACCTGCAAACGTGAGGGGACGACATGAAAAACCGGAGCATCCTCATTCTGACGGCCGTGCTGGCCGTATGCCTGCTGATCTGCGCCTGCGGCGGCGAAACGCAGAACGCGGCCGCGCCCGCCGCGGCCGATAACGCGGGGGCCG
>JAFUUR010000172.1 GCA_017477695.1 Oscillospiraceae bacterium
CGGTGCTGCTGGAGCTGGCCTCGCCGCCGAGCGGCTTCGACAGGCGCCTCGCCGAGAATGTCGGCCTGCACGCGCTGGCCGCCCCGGGCCTGCCGGGGCGCTACGCCCCCTATTCCGCCGCGCTGCTGCTGCGCGAGGCGGTCTACGGGGCGATCCGGGAATTGGAGGAATGAGAGCATGCCGGAAAAGAAAACGCTGGGCCTCGCGCTCTGCGGCTCCTACTGCACGTACGAAAAGCTCTTCGCCGCGGCGGAAGCGCTCACCGAACGCTTCGACCTCGTGCCCATCATGAGCGAGACCGCCGCCGAAACGGACAGCCGCTTCGGCCCGGCGGCGGAGCATCTGCGCAGACTGATGGCGCTGTGCGGCAGGCGCGTGATCACTACCATCGCGGAAGCGGAGCCTCTCGGCCCCGCTCACCCGCTCGACGCGCTGCTGATCGCCCCCTGCACGGGCAACACCCTGGCAAAGCTCGCCCACGGCGTGACGGACAGCGCCGTCACCATGGCGGCCAAGGCCCACCTGCGAAACGGGCGGCCCGTGATCCTCGCCCCGTCGACCAACGACGGGCTCTCCGCCTCGGCGGAGAACATCGGGCGGCTGCTCAACCGCAAGCATTTTTACTTCGTCCCCTTCGGGCAGGACGATCCCGCGGGCAAGCCCTGCTCCCTGCAGGCGGATTTCGGTCTGCTGCTGCCCGCCGTGGAGGCCGCGCTGGAGGGCCGCCAGCTCCAGCCCCTGCTGCGCGGATAAGAGAAAGCGGGCGGCCCTCCGGCCGCCCGCTGATCGTTATCTCGGCTTTCGCCTCTTACGCCGCCTTGTAGTACCACTGTCTGTACAGCTTCACGATGCCCGCCCTCCAGAGCAGCACCAGCGCGATGGCAGAGCCCACCGCCGTCTGCAGCACCTGGAAGGGGAACTTGGCGACGGCGTAGGCCGGGGTGCTGTAAATGAAAGCGCGGCCCAGCGTGTAGCCGGTGAAGCAGATGACCCAGCCGACCACGGTACCGACGATGGACGCGGCCTCGGGCTTGTTTCTGAACGCCTTGTGCGCGATCAGAGAGATGACCACCGCCTGCAGGCCGTGCGTCACGAGAGAGACGAACATGGGCGCGGGATAGAACAGCATGTCGCCGATGAAGGCGCCCACGCCGCCCACGAGGAAGGCGCAGAACGGGTCGAGCAGGACGGCCGCCGTAACGATGATCACGTCGTTGAGATACATATGCCCGCCGGGGACCGGCACGCTGAGCACGCTCGTGCTCATGATGATATTCATAGCCATCAGCACCGCGGTAAAGGTGATCTTCTTGGCGTTCATACGGGACTCGTACATGATGGATGCCTCCCTTGACAAATTTTGTAATCGTATTATAATGAGAAACTGGTATGGTTGCTATCCCCAGTTTGAATATTTTTTATAAGGCCAGATTATGAAATACGTCATCGAAAAGCACGGCCGGGAGAGCGCGTACGTGCAGCTTTACAAGCAGCTCAGGGAGGACGTCGTGAACGGGGTGCTGCCCGCGGGCGCGAAGCTGCCCTCCAAGCGCCTGCTCGCCGAGGAGCTGGAGCTGAGCGTGATCACGGTCGAGCACGCCTACGCTCTGCTCGTAGACGAGGGCTACGCCGAGGCCCGGCCGCGCAGCGGCTACTACGCCGCTTTTGGCGGGAGCCCCGGCGGCGCTGCGCCCCGGCGGGCCGCGCTGGAGGAGATGAGCGCCGGCGCGGCCGCGCGCACGGAGGATTTTCCCTTCTCCGTATGGGCGCGGACCATGCGCGCCGTCCTCTCCGATTACGACCGCCGCATCCTCATAAAATCACCCAACGCGGGCTGTCCGGAGCTGCGCGGCGCCATTTCGGCCTATCTCGCCCGCAGCCGCGGGCTGAGCGTGCGCCCGGAGCAGATCGTGATCGGCTCCGGCGCGGAGTATCTCTACGGGCTGGTGGTGCAGTTACTGGGCCGGGACAGGCTCTTCGCCCTGGAGGATCCCTGCTACGAGAAGATCCGCCGCGTATACGAGGCCAACGGCGCGCGCTGCGAGCTGCTGCCCATGGGCGAGGACGGGATCCGCAGCGAGGCGCTGCGCCGCTGCGCCGCCGGGGTGCTGCACGTAACGCCCTTCCACAGCTTCCCCAGTGGCGTCACCGCGAGCGCGGCCAAGCGGCACGAATACGCCGCCTGGGCCGGGACGCACGGCGCCTTCATCGTGGAGGACGATTACGACGCGGAATTCGCCTCGCTGACGCGGCAGATCGAGACCATCTTCTCCCTCGCGCCGGATCGCGTGCTGTACGTCAACACCTTCTCCAAGATCCTGGCCCCGTCCATGCGCACCGGCTTTCTCGTGCTGCCGGAGCCGCTGCTGCCGCTCTATGCCGAAAAGCTGGACTTTTATTCCTGCACCGTCCCCGTCTACGACCAGTACGTGCTGGCGGAGTTCATCGACGCCGGGCATCTGGAGCGCTATATCAACCGCCGCCGCAGAAAGCTGCGCGAGAAAAACAGATAAAGGAGAAACGACATGCTGTATTTTATGAGCGATTACACCGAGGGCGCGCACCCGAAGCTGCTTAAAAAGCTGTGCGCGGAGAATCTGGTCTCGATGCCCGGCTACGGGGACGACGCCGCCTGTGCGTCGGCCAAGGAGAAGATCCGCGCAGCCTTCCACCGGGACGATCTGCAGATCTGTTTTCTCACCGGCGGCACGCAGACAAACCTCGTGGTCATCTCCACCATGCTGCGGCGCTACGAGGCGGTGGTCGCTGCGAAGACCGGGCACGTGAGCGTACACGAGGCCGGGGCCATCGAATACACGGGCCACAAGGTCATCGAGCTCGAGGCCGCCGACGGCAAGCTCGACGCGGGCGTGCTCGCCGCCTATCTGGAGACCTACTACGCCGACGCGAACCACGAGCACATGCCCTTCCCCGGCATGGTCTACATCTCCCACCCCACCGAGTACGGCACGCTCTACTCCCGGGCCGAGCTGGACGCCCTGTCCGCGGTCTGCCGCCGCTACGAGATCCCGCTCTATCTCGACGGCGCGCGCCTTGGCTACGGGCTGATGGCTTACGACACCGACGTCGGCGTCGACGATATCGTGCGCTGCTGCGACGTGTTCTACATCGGCGGGACCAAGGTCGGCGCCCTGTGCGGCGAGGCGCTGGTCCTCACCCGGCAGAACATGCCCGCGCACTTTCTGACGCTCATCAAGCAGCAGGGCGCCCTGCTCGCCAAGGGGCGGGTGCTCGGCATGCAGTTCGACGCGCTTTTCACCGACGGTCTGTACTGGACCATCAGCCGCCACGCCATCGACATGGCCATGGCGCTCAAGGCCGCCTTCCGCGAGAAGGGCTACCCGCTCTATATCGATTCGCCCACCAACCAGCAGTTCGTGCTGCTGACGGACGAGCAGATGGCGCGCCTGGGGCGCGACGTAGCCTTCAGCTTCTGGGAAAAGCCGGACGCGGAGCACACCGTCGTCCGTTTCGCCACGAGCTGGGCGACGCGGCCGGAGGACGTGGAGGCGCTGAAGGCACTGCTGTGAAGCGCGGCGGCGCCGGATAACAGCGAAGAAAAGGAGAGGAACCCATGAACTACTACATCGCAAGCTGCGTCTTTACCTCACAGTTTCCCGCGCTGAGCGCGCGGATCCAGGACTACGTGCGGGAGCGCTTCGGATACGAGATCGTCCGCTGCTGCGTCGGCCGATACAAGCTCAAAGAGTTCGAGGACAGAATGCCCGCGGGCGAGCTGCGCGAGCGCTGGGCGGCCCTGCCGGACTGCGGGGATTTTCAGCCGGGCGATCACGTCTGGTCCCTCTGCCACAACTGCAACAACATCATCGAGGAGACGCGCCCCGGCGTCCGGGTCCACTCCCTGTGGGAGCTGCTGGACGCGGACGAGGCCTTCCCGCTCCCGACCTACGAGGGCCTGCGCGTCACGGTGCAGGACTGCTGGCGCGCGCGGGAGCGCGCCGGGGAGCAGGCGGCGGTGCGCTCACTGCTCGGGAAGATGAAGATCGCTTACGTGGAAGCGCCCGAAAACCACGAGCGGACGGAGTTCTGCGGCGTGTCGCTCTACCGCCCGCAGCCGGCGCGCAATCCCAAGCTCGCGCCGAAGCACTACGTGGACGGCGCCGCGGGCAAATTCCTCCCGCATACGGAGGAGGAGCAGGACCGGCTCATGCGCAGCTATTGTGCGCAGCTTGAGACGGAGACGGTCGTCTGCTGCTGCCACTATTGCCTGGAGGGGCTGAAGCGCGGCGGCGCAGACGGGCGGCACATCGCGCAGCTCCTGTTCCCCTGACGGACTGCGCAGAAGCGCGAAAAGCGGCGTGA
>JAFUUR010000173.1 GCA_017477695.1 Oscillospiraceae bacterium
GCCCCGACGTGAAGGTCGTGCACGTGCTGTCCGATGAGCCGGACTGGCCCGGCGAGAAGGGCTTCATCACGCGCGAGATCATCGAGAAGTACTCCGAGGGCGACGTGACCTATATGTTCTGCGGCCCGCTGCCCATGTTCAACTTCGTCAAGAAGGCGCTGGACGAGATGGGCGTGCCCCTGCGCCGCTTCCGGCACGACGTGGTCAACAACCCCGCAGACGTCTCCACCCTGCCCGGCTATCCCAAGGGCACCGAGACGCAGACCTTCCAGATCACCGTGGTGCGCGGCGTCCGGGAGGACGTGATCCCCGCTGCGGCGAGCGAGTCCGTGGCCGTGGCGCTCGAGCGCGCCGGGATCAAGATCGACACCCACTGCCGCAACGGCGAGTGCGGCTTCTGCCGCAGCCACCTCCTCAGCGGCGACATCTTCGTCTCCCCCATCGGCGACGGGCGCCGGCGCATGGACAAGGAGATGGGCTGGTTCCACGCCTGCTCCACCTGGCCGCTCAGCGATCTGAAGATCAAGATCCCTATTATGTAAACCAAATCGTGCCAAACCGGGAAGCACCGCACCTCCGGGTGCGGTGCCCTCCGTGGCGCACGAAAACGGGGAGCGGCCCGCCGCACGCGGGCCGCTCTCTTTTGCGCAGTTTTTGATTTCTGTTAAAATATTTGCGGTTTTCGGTTCCGTTTTTCCGGGATCTGTGGTATAGTGTTTTTTCGCTGAAAAGGAGTTGGCGTATGGACGACAAGAAAACTACCCTCATATACCGGATCATCCGCTGGTTCGTGTGGCTCTTCTCCCCGAAGATGACGCTCGAGGGCGCGGACAGGCTGCCCGACGGCCCCGCCGTGCTCGTGGGCAACCACAGCCAGATGTACGGGCCCATCGCGTGTGAGCTGTACCTGCCCGGGAAGCACGATATCTGGTGTGCCGGCCAGATGATGAACTGGAAAGAGGTCCACGCCTACGCCTATGAGGACTTCTGGTCCTTCAAGCCGCGCGCCGTGCGCTGGCTGTTCAAGCTCGCCTCGTATCTGATCACGCCGCTCTCCGTGTGCGTGTTCAACAACGCCCACACCATCGCCGTCTACCGCGACGCGCGCCTGCGCACAACCTTCCGCACCACCATCGAGCGGCTGCAGGCCGGCTCGCGGGTGGTCATCTTCCCGGAGTATAACCGCAGGCGCAACAATATCGTCTACGATTTCCAGGAAAACTTCGTCGATCTGGCGCGGCTTTACTACAAAAAGACCGGGGAGGAGCTCAGCTTCATCCCGCTGTACATCGCGCCGAAGCTCAAAAAGATGGTTCTCGGCGAGCCGGTGCGCTTCCGCGCCGACGCGCCCATCGACCGGGAGCGCAGGCGCATCAGCGACTGCATGGCAGAGGCCATCACCGAGACCGCCTGCGCCATGCCGCCGCACACGGTCGTTCCCTACCGGAATATCAGCAAGCGGGACTATCCGAAGAACGCCCCGCGCGAGGAGTATGTCCATGAAGAGACCCACAGTTGATTACCGGGGCTTTCGCCTCTCCCGCCTCAACGAGCCGCGCTTCCGGCACCTCAAGCTGCTCGGCGGCTGGATCGGCTATTTCGTCCTGTACTTTCTGACGGAGAACCTGATCCCCGCGGAGCGCTGTCATCCGATCCACTGCGCGCTGGACGATCTGATCCCCTTCAACGAGTTCTTCGTGATCTTCTACGTGTCCTGGTACCTGCTGATCGTCGGGTCGCTGCTGTACTTCATGCTGTACGACGTGGAGAGCTTCCGGAAGGAGCAGATCTTCATCATGATCACGCAGGCCGTGGCCATGCTGTGCTATATCCTCTGGCCCAGCCGGCAGGATCTGCGGCCGGAGATCTTCCTGCGCGACAACGCGCTGACCCGGCTGATGGCCTTCATCTACTCCTTCGACACCAGCACCGGCGTGTGTCCGTCGCTGCACGTGGCCTACTCGCTCGGCATCCTCTCGGTGTTCTGGAAATACCGGGGCAGCTCGCCGCTCTGGAAGGGCGTGCTGCTGGTCTGGGTCGTGCTGATCTGCGCGGCGGTCTGCTTCGTCAAGCAGCACTCCGCGCTGGATATCCTCGCGGCGCTGCCCGTGGCCCTGCTGGCCGAGGCGCTGCTCTACGGCAGGAGCTACTGGCTGCCCCGGCTGCGGGCAAAGCGGCGGGGCGAAGGTTAAACGAAAAGGGCGCGGACAGGACGTCCGCGCCCTTTTCGCGTGCGGCGGGCAAAAACAAGCGTTTGCGGCTTCCCTGTCCGCCGCCGCGTGTGGTATAATGGACGCGGCAGACCGGCGGCATTCCGCGGGAAAGGGGCGAAACGAGCATGCTCAAGCTATACGGCAAAAAACGCGCGCAGCGTCTGATCGACCGCAGCGCCGCGTACATCGGCGAGGCGGAGCGCCGCTTTCACGTCCCGGCCGCCTGCGTACGGGCGGTGCTCTACCAGGAGATGACCGGGATCGACCTGCTCGACCCCGTGGCGGATCTGGCCGTGCGCTTCTACTGGCTGCGCCGCCGCCTGCGGCGCGGGCCCCTCCCGGCGCGGAGCGGCGCGCTCGGCAAGAAGGACAGCTCCACCGGCTGGGGGCAGATCTTTGCCTATGTGGCGATCCGCGCGCTCAACTTCGCCGAGGACCGCGGGCTCGGCGGATACGCGGCGCTCGGTCTGCCCGCCGGGCAGCGGCTGCGCGAAGACCGGGACGAGGACCTGCGGCGCGTCTGGTTCCTGCTGCACCGGGACCGGCGGGCAAACATCCTGCTGACGGCGATGAACCTGCTCGCCGCGGCCGACGAGATGACGGGCCGCTGCGACTTCGCCTCCTTTTCGCCGGACGAGCTGCGGCTGGTCTTCACGCGGTACAACGCGAACGTCCGCCGCGTGACGCGCTACGGCGAGGAGGTCTACGCGCACTACCTGCGCTGCCGCGCCGGGGAGCCCGTCGGGGTATAGGCACGCGGATAAAAGAGCATAGAAAAAAGGGTTCTAAAATAAATGTTGGGGTAGCGAGGCCGAGAGGCTGAGCTACACCCAACATTTTTTCATTAAGAGAAAAAAGAGTAGAGCATAGAAGAAAAATCCTTTAAGATTAATGTACCCCTACACAAAACAGAAAGGATGAA
>JAFUUR010000174.1 GCA_017477695.1 Oscillospiraceae bacterium
CTCCTTCCCGCACTCGGCGAGCGCCTGATAGACCGCGTATTCCAGCCCGCCGCAGCAGGGGACGAACATGCGGCACAACGTGATCGACCGGATTTCGTTTTCGCGGAAGATGGCGAGAAGCTTGGCGGCCTGATCGTGCTCGTGCTGCTTGGGACAGGCGATGACCGTGGTGCGGCCCGCGATGAAGTCCCTGTGCAGGTTCCCGTAGGCGTAAGCCGTGCAGTCTGCCGCGATCAGCAGATCGCAATCGTGAAAAGCGGGGGAGCCGGGTCCTGCCAAAAAGAGCTGTACCGGCCAGTTGCTCAGGGCGTTCGGCGCGTCCTCGCCGACGGCGGCCGGCTGTGCCGCTTCCTTCCTGCGCTTTGCCTCCAGTACGGCCTGCTCGTCATACCCGGGCGCTTCGCGCATCTCAAAGGAGATCGCGTTCATCGGACATGCGGGCAGACAGTCTCCCAGCCCGTCGCAGAAATGCTCGCGCATCAGCTTCGCTTTTCCGTTCACGAGATCGATCGCTCCCTCGTGACAGGCGTTGGCGCAAAGACCTCAGCCGCTGCAGCGTTCCTCGTCGATTTTGATGATCTTTCTCAACATGATCTTACTTCCATCTCTTTCTCTGTCTGCCGCCTCGGGCGGTGTATCGGCGAAAACCATCGCAGAGCGCGCATTCTCGCTGTATGGTGTACGCATTGTAACACCCGCTGCGAGACAATGCAAGCGGCGCGCCGCTCGATCATAAGACCTTTTCCACGCTGTACATGGATTCGAGCACGAGGAAGTTTGTGCGGAACAACTCGTTGAGGTTCCAGTAGCTGATCCCGGCCAGGCCGTATTCTCTGACCAGCGCATACTTTGCGCGCAGACTGCGCGCGTCTTCGAACCAGACCTCATGACGGCGGCCGGCGTCATCGGTATAGTTGAAAAACGGCGCCTGCGCGGCCGAGTCGTACTGGATGGCCGCCCTGCGCCGCCCGGCGAGTGTGACGGCGCCCACGTTCGTGAGCGGCCGCGCGGCCGTACCCTGTGTAAAGGGGAGCGTCCAATCGTAGCCGTAGTTCGGCACGCCCATGAGGATCTTCCCGGCCGGGATGACCTGCACCGCGTAATCCAGCACCCGACGCACCATGTTGAGCGGAGACACTGCCATGGCCGGGCCGTACGTATAGCCCCACTCGTAGGTCATCAGCACGACGTAGTCTGCCGTCTGACCGTGAAAGGCGTAGTCGTGCGCTGTGTACAACAGCCCCTGCTGATCGTCCGACAGCTTGGGCGCCAGCGCGGTCACGACGAGATAGCCCAGCGCGTGCATCCGGTCCGTGAAACGGCGGAGGAACTGATTATAGCTCTGCCGGTCAAAGGGGTAAACGTATTCGAAGTCAAGACTGACACCGTAGTAGGCGCCGCCGCGCAGGAGCGTCTCCGCGTTTGCGATAAAGGCGTCCTGCGCTTGTTGATCGGTGAACAGCGCGTGCGCGACGTCGCTCGAAAAGCCGCCCTGTGCGCGCAGATTGGTGAGTGTTAGGAGGTTTGCGGTCCTGTACCCGCCGGAGAGCGAGAGATCGACGCTGAACGTGGGGGAGAGGTTCCCCTCCGCGTCTGCGCGATAGGAGAAGGGTGAGAGAAAGCTGAGATACGGCAGCGTCTCACGCAGTGTCGCATCGCTCGCATCGGTGACGTAACCGTTCACGATAAGCTCGCCCAGATCCTGCTGCCCTAAAGGGATCACGATGACCTGCCCGACGCGGATCCTGTTCGGGTCACGGATCTGCGGGTTTGCGGCGATCAGCCGACCAAGGCCGACGCCGAAGCGGCGGGCGATGCCGTAGAGCGTATCTCCCGCACGCACCGTGTATTGGGTCTCTCCGTGCGGGATCACGAGCGCCTGCCCGACCATGAGCAGCGCCGTATCCTGCAGCTGGTTTGCGTAGACGATATCTTCCACCGACACGCCGAAGCGGCGGGCGATGTCGTACAGCGTGTCGCCGTTTCGCACAACGTATATTTCCAAATCCATCCTTCCTTTCCGGTCCGGGCGCTTATGCCCGGCTGTGTCATTCTATGCCGGAAAAGGGAAGAGGGCGCTGCGATGCGGGAAAACACGGTAAGCTGACAGCAGTTTTGCAATCAAGATTTGCCCAATGTTGTCTCTAAACGTCCCGTTTTGCCTGTGGATGGCAGCGAGGTAAAAAGCCGGATTGCCGCTTTCGGGAATAATTTTGGTTCTAAAATAAATGTTGGGGTAGCGAGGCCGAGAGGCTGAGCTACACCCAACATTTTTTCATTAAGAGAAAAAAGAGTAGAGCATAGAAGAAAAATCCTTTAAGATTAATGTACCCCTACACAAAACAGAAAGGATGAA
>JAFUUR010000175.1 GCA_017477695.1 Oscillospiraceae bacterium
AGCTGATGAGCGCCCTGGCGCGGGCCGTCGAGCGGCTGGAGGCGCGGGCGCTTGCGGCCATCGACCAGTCCCCCGAGGCCGTGTCGGACTATCTGCTGACGGCCATGGAGGCCGCCGCCGACGCGCTTTACGGCCTGCCGGCCCGCCTGTCCGAGTGGGTGCTGGACGCGCTCGGCCGCATCGCCCAGGGCAGCGGCGGCGTCCTGCTCTTCGCCGTGACGGCCGGGATCGGGACCTACTTCGTCTCCGCCGCCTATCCGCGCACGCTCGCCTTCCTGCGGGCCCAGCTCCCGGAGGAGGCGGAGCGCCGTCTCGCGGGCCTGGGGCGGGATCTGCGGGGCAGCTTTGGCGCCCTGCTGCGCGCGCAGATGATCCTCATGGCAATGACCTTCTTCGAACTGCTGCTGGGTTTCGTGCTGCTGGGCGTGTGCGGCGCCGCGGGGCTGGCTGCGCTCACGGCGCTGATCGACGCGCTGCCGGTCTTCGGCACGGGGATCGTGCTGGCGCCCTGGGCGCTGTCGTGCCTGCTGCTGGGCGATACCGGGCGCGGCGTGGGCCTGCTGATCTGCTGGGCGATGGCGAGCCTCGTGCGCAGCTGCGCGCAGGCCAAGCTCCTGGGCGATCAGATCGGCCTCGATCCGCTGGCCTCGCTGCTGGCGATCTACGTGGGCTGGCGCGTCTGGGGCGTGTGGGGGATGCTGCTCTTTCCCGTGCTGCTCGTGACGCTGCAGCAGCTCAACGACAAGGGCGTTCTGCACCTGTGGAAAAACGCATAGCGAAAGACGGGGCTGCCGGCCGGCAGCCCCGTCTTTCGCTTTTTGGAGAGAAAAAGATCCGAAACGCGGCATCCCCGCGTTCAGCTGTTTTCGGGCATGAGCTCGTCGCTCATCACCTGCAGCATCTCGTCGAACTTCTGCAGATCCTCCTCACTGAAGCGCTCCTTCATCCGCGCGATCACCGTCTGCTCATAGGAGGAGAGCAGACTCATATAGTTATAGAACTTCTCCGACAGGATCAAGTGGTACTCCCGCCGGTCGGTCTGGGAGTTCTGCCGCTCCAGGTAGCCATTGCGGATGAGGCTGTTGACCTTGTAGGTGGCGTTGGACTGGGAGATGTTCAGAAAATCCGCAAACTGGCTCACCGTGGGCTGATCCAGCATCTTGATCACTTCCAGCGAGAAGGCCTCCATCGCGCTCAGCGAGCCGTCCCGCTCGCGCACCAGTTCGAAGACCTTGCGGTAAAACTGCAGCTTGAATTTATCGTAGACCTCAACGAAACTCTTCTCGATCATGGCCGTGCCCCTCTTTTCTTTCTTCCTCTATACTATACTCCAAACGGCCGGATTTGTAAATCGTGCAAACGCGGCGATCTGCCCCGGGAGGGCCAAAACTTTCGTGTACAAACTGTGAATTTTCCGCCGCGGCCCGGCGGAAACTATTGACAAAGCGCCTGCCGGATGCTATATTAGCACTCGGAAGGCGAGAGTGCCAACAGTCTGGCGCTGCGAGTGCTAAGACGCAGAGAGGTGCGGCATGGCGATCAGCGAGCGGAAAAAGAAAATACTGGCCGCGGTCGTGGACGAATACATCCGCACGGCGGAGCCGGTGGGCAGCAAGGCCATCGCGCAGAGCGGCGCGCTCAACTGCTCCTCCGCGACCATCCGCAACGAGCTGGCGGAGCTCGTGGCCATGGGTTACCTCGAACAGCCGCACACCTCGGCTGGCCGCGTGCCGACCCCGATGGGCTACCGCATGTACGTCAACGAGCTGATGGAGAAGCAGAAGCTCTCTCTGGAAGAGACGGAGGAGATGAACCGCCGCCTCAGCAGAAGCTGCAGGAGCTGGACACCACCATCCTCGACGTGAGCCGCCTTGCCTCCCAGCTGACCGAGTATCCCGCCCTGGCGCTGACGGCGCAGAGCTCCGTCACCGTGCGGCGCTTCGATCTTATTTACGTGGACGCCAACACCTTCATCATCGTGCTGACGCTCAGCAGCAGCGTGGCCAGGAGCAAGCTGGTGCGTCTGCCCGTCTCGGTGGACCAGGAGATGGTGCAGCGGCTGTCCTCGCTCTTCAACTCCGGCTTTACGGGCTTGACCGAGGATCAGATCACCCCGCTGCTGATCCATTCCACCGAACGCGCCGCGGACGACACCATGGGGCTCACGGCGGTGATCTCCGCCTTCGTGATCGAGACGCTGACCGAGGCCAACACGCCCTCCGCCTCCCTGTCCGGCGAGAACCGGCTGCTCAACCAGCCGGAGTTCCGTGACCCGGACAAGGCGCACCGCCTGATGAGCTATCTCTCCGGCGGCGGCTACATCCTCCCCTCCGGGGACACGCCCGCACAGGACGGCGAGGTACGGGTCCTGATCGGGCCGGAGAACGTGGCCGAGGAGCTGAAGGACTCCAGCGTCATCATCGCGAGCTACGACGCGGGCGACAATACCCGCGGTCTGATCGGCGTGGTCGGCCCGACGCGGATGGACTATTCCGCCGTGGCCGCCAAGCTCAGCTTTCTGGCCGCCGGCCTGTCCCGCCGTCTCGGCGGGGGCGCGGCGCCGCCCGAGGGCATGCACAACAAACTGATTATCAAGGGAGATGACCCGTATGAGCACAGATAAAGATCTGAACGAGACCCCCGAGCAGGAGGAAGAGCGGAAGGAAGAGACCGCCGCTGAGACGGCCGAGGCGCCGGAAGAGGCCCCGGCACAGGCGCCGGAGGATACGGAGCCGAAGGCGGAGAAGCGATCCCGCAAGGAGGAAAAGAAGGCCGCCCGCAAGAAGGACGAGGAGAAGATCGCCTCGCTGGAAAACGACGTGGCCGTGCTCAACGACAAGTATCTGCGCGTCTGCGCCGAGTACGATAATTTCCGCCGCCGCAGCCAGAAGGAGAAGGACGGGCTTTACGGCGACGTCAAGGCGGACACCGTGCAGAAGTTCCTGCCGGTGTACGACAATCTGGAGCGTGCGCTCCGCCAGGGCACCGAGGACGAGGCCTATCGCAAGGGCGTGGAGATGATCATGAGCCAGTTCGAGGCCACGCTGGAAAAGCTGGGCGTCAGCGCCATCGAGTGTCTGGGAGAAAAGTTCGACCCCGCGCTTCACAATGCGGTCATGCACGTGGACGACGAGGAGAAGGGCGAGAACGAGATCGTGGAGGTCTTCCAGAAGGGCTTCAAGCTCGGGGACAAGGTGATCCGCTTCGCCATGGTCAAGGTTGCCAATTAAAGCGCGCCGCGCTTTTTGGATATAAATTCGTAAAAAAATAATTCATCATACAGGAGGACATCATCATGGGTAAAATCATCGGAATAGATCTGGGTACCACAAACAGCTGCGTGTCCGTCATGGAGGGCGG
>JAFUUR010000176.1 GCA_017477695.1 Oscillospiraceae bacterium
CGCCCTGCTGATGCAGAACGAGCCGGCGGAGCAGGTGGAGAGCCACTGCGACAACTACGCCTCCAACGGCCAGCATGAGTGCATCTCCCGTTTTTACGAAAACCTCATCGGCCGCAGCGAGGCCTTCATCCACTTCCTCTATCCCAAGCTGGCGGAGCTGAGCGGCGGGCTCTTTGCCGACGTGAGCGAGCGGGAGCTCTACGAGGCGGTCAACCTCGTGCGGCCCGGCCTCATCCGCACGGAGGCGGACGAGCTGAGCTACTGCCTGCACATCCTGATCCGCTACGAGCTGGAGAAGGCCTTCGTCAACGGCGAGATCACGGTGGACGAGGTGCCCGCGCTCTGGCGCGCCAGGTATGCGGAATACCTGGGCGTGGAGGTCCCGGACGACGCGCGCGGCTGCCTGCAGGACGTGCACTGGTCCGGGGACTACGGCTACTTTCCCTCCTACGCGCTGGGCAACGCCTACGGCGCGCAGATCCTGTGCACCATGCGCGGGGATTTCGACGTGGACGCCGCCGTCCGCGCCGGGCGGCTGGACCGGGTGAAGGACTGGCTCACGGAGCGGGCGTTCTCCATCGTCTCGCTCACGACGCCCGACGAGTGGATCCGCGCGATCACCGGCGAGAGCCTGGACCCGGCGTACTATCTGGACTATCTGGAAGACAAGTTCGGCAGGCTGTACGGCCTGCGGTAAAGGAGGAGCGCTATGTTTCCCGAGATGAAAAGGATCCGGCAGCGGCTGCCGGAGAGCGAGTGCCTGGAGATCCTGAAGCAGGAGCCGCGCGGTGTGCTGTCCGTGCTCGGCGAGGACGGTTACCCCTACGGCGTGCCCATCAACCACTGGTACTGCGAGGAGGACGGGAAGATCTACTTCCACGGCGGGCGGATCGGGCATAAGATCGACGCCATGCGCCGCTGCGACAAGGTCTCGTTCTGCGTCTACGACGAAGGCTACCGGCGCGAGGGCGAGTGGGCGCTGAACATCCGCAGCGTCGTGGTCTTCGGCCGGGTCGCGTTCATCGAGGACCCGGAGCGCGTCGCTGAGATCAGCCGTCAGCTCAGCTATAAGTTTACGCGGGACGAGGACTATATCGCCGAGGAGATCCGCACGGCCGGAGCGCGCACGCTGTGTTTCGCGCTCACGCCGGAGCATATCCGCGGCAAGCTCGTCAACGAGGCGTAAAAACGCGGAGCAGGCGACGGAACAGGAACGGCAGGGAGCGCCCGTGGCGCTCCCTGCCGATTGTTTACTTATTTGGAGCTGCATCGAACTCCGAATCATAAAGACGTTTAACACGAGCGTCAAGAACCGGATTCCGCACCGGGTTTCCGTCGGGGCTCAATATCCGCTCCTGCGTTCCCTTGAACAAACAAAAGCCCTGATCGTCAACATCCCAGTCTTGAATCCAGCCCTGCCCGGCTCCGTTGGCGCGAAGCGTTTTTCCGGTCCCGTCGCATAGCTGCCCTTCATCTCCATACCAGTTTCTCCAGTCCCAATACAGTCGAAGAAAGGGTGATGCGTGCTCGTAGAGCCAAAGCCGCATTCTATCGTTCTCCAGTCTTTGCTCATCTATATTCCATACTCGTTCTGTATCTTCCGGAAACTTGGAAAAGTAGGTCTCTATCAGAATCCTTTGCTCATCAGCAAGCGCGCGGGGAGGTTTTATCACAACGATCGGCTCCAATCAATCTCGCGTAATATCCAGCGTGCATCACGCTGCCAGACAAAACGACTTGTCGTCATATATTCAACAACAAACAGATGTACGAAAAGGCGGCAGGCCCCGCCGGGCCGGGAATACAAAAGCAAACGGATCGCCGGCGCCGCCTCTCGTCACGCGGCGGGCGGATACAGCAGGACGTTCACGATGCGAAGCTTTTCGTTCGTAACCAGCATCGTGGAGCCGTTATATCCGATGTTCTGCATGATCCTTAAAAACACCTTGTAATCATTATCGGGCCAGGTCAGCGCCTCCTGAAAAGCTTCCTCGGTTGCAAAACGGACGGTCAGCACGTTGCCGCCCTGCCTTAGCTGCTCCCGGAAGATCTGCTCGCACGCTTTCTGGTCATAGCGGTCCAGCAGACAGCCCTCGCGGACGTGATAGTTGTAAGGCGTCAGACTGTCGTATGCTTGCTCCTGGGAGGCCTGGAAATACTTGAAGGCGTGACTGTCGATGGCGTTTATCTCGTCTTTCGTGAGGAAGAAATAATCGTGCAGGATATACGGGTCGCCGTTGGCATCGGTCCGATCCGGGTCGTCCCACGTCACGTCGACGTAGGGGTCCTCGGCGGGCAGATAAAAGAAGTTCCAGGCGTGATCGTCAGACTGCGTGGCGTCGGCGTTGATGCCGCGCCGCAGCAGCAAATACTTGTAGGTTACGGAATAACCGCAGCAAACGGCGCTGTGCCGGACCAGGGCGCCGTATGCGTTGTTGTTGAAAGGCTCCGAGAGGCTGTGATCAAACGAGATCCGCTTCACCATTTCGTCATGGATCACACGGGCGGTTTCCCAGTCGTCGGCATCTGCCGGGATCTGAGAAAAGATATCCTCGCAGGCGGCGTCGATCTCGCGCTTCATCGCCGCGATCTGGTCCGGGGTCACGTCGTAGTACTCGAAGTGGTAGATGCGATACGCTTCCTCCTTGTCCTCTCCGGGGAATTTCCGCCTCTGCACGTCGGAATAGCTGAAATTCTTCACCCAGAAATGCGTATAATCGCCGTGCAGGATATCGAGCCACTCCACGGGCGAGGTTATCACGCCCCGGTAACAGACGTTTTCATCCATTCTCAGCAGAGCGGCGTCCAGCTCTTCTCTTGCACTCACCCAAGTGCGCCCGTCAACGATCGTATAATCAGACGGCAGCTTCCCTCCGCCGGCGTTCCTCACGCTGCTGAAAACCAGAAAGAGCAACCCGCCTATGCTGATCAGGATCAGTATATTATCGAAGATGTAGTTCGGCTTTGCAGAGCCCTTCCCTCCGGCTGCTCTTGGCTTTTTGGCCTTTGGGGGCCGCTTTTCCTTCGCGGGCTTTTGCGGCGTTCCGCCCTCTCCGCTTTTTCCCGCGGAGGAAGGCGCGAGCTTCATGGCGGTCTGATAGCACTCGAGACTGCGGGCGTCATCACCGAGATTCTTATAGGCAAGTCCGAGCAGGTTCCAGATCTTGGCCTTCCGGGCAGCATCGGTCTGTGCCGCGGTCTCTTTCAGCAGCAGAGCGACCTGCCCCGCGTGATCGCCGAGGCGCTGAAGGCGGTCGTATTCCGCGAGGACGGCCTCATAGTGTCCGTCTCCGGAAGCGCCGGACGGCTCTCCCGATCGCGGCCCCTCGCTCCGGAGATTAAGGCTTTTCAGGCTGATCCAGATGGCCGCCAGCAATACCGCCAGCGTACCGATGTATACGGGATCGAGCTCCTTGCTGAACGGGATGCGATAATCCACGCGCGACAGCGCGATCGCGGCCGCAAGGCACACGGCGAAGGCCAGCAATTCCAGACCGTACCAGCGCTTATCCATCTTGCTCTTACGGCGCAGCACGGACCACAGGTTTTTGAACACCGTAATAAGGATCGTCACCAGCAGCACCAGGAAAGCGAAAGCGAGCCAGTGGAAGACGGCGCCCCCCTGAATATCAACGTCGCTGCCGAGAAGCGAAAACTGAAAGCCCAGTCTGGCGGCCATAAAAGCGTGAAGAAGCGCGTAGAAGACCAGGGCGCACAGCGTAACGAGCAGATAAAGATACCAGCGTTTATCCTTTTTCAGGATGCCTGCGATCGTCTCGTTATAGACGTAAATGAGCATGACCTGCATGGCGAGAAAAACGCCGTAAAAAACGTATTCCAGCCATTCGTTTCCCATTTTCTCTCCCCCCCGATTTTTCGCGTCCCCGTCAGCCGGAGATCCAGGCTTTATTTCAATTTATCATATCCGGCGCGCCAAGTCCAGCGTGTCAGCGTGAAAAACGACTCCGCGTGAGCGGGGCGTGATAGGGCGCCGCCGGGCAGTATTCGCCAGGTGTGCGAATTGGCTCATGCAGGCCCCACCGGGGACTGGGCGCTTCGCTCCGTCGCTGCAATTTGCCTGCGGCAGAGCAGCTCTTATCAAAACCCGGGCAACGCCCAAAAAAGGCCAGCTCGAAAGAGCTGGCCTTTTTTGGGAGCTGCCCGGGCAGTATTCGTTTGCATCGTCTTTCCACGAGGCCGCGGAAAGACGATCACGGTATTCGCCAGATGTGCGCACTGGCAAATGCACAGGCCACCGGCCTGTGCGATTTTGA
>JAFUUR010000025.1 GCA_017477695.1 Oscillospiraceae bacterium
AGCGTCCCGTTTATGTTTTTGACCTCGGAGACTGCGCGCTCAAGAGCGTTCGTCCTCTCGACAGCCACCGCCGTGAGGCGGCTGATTCTTTCCGAAAGACCGAGCTCAAAGCTGCAGTCGATCTGATCGCTGAGCGCATGCTTTGAAAGGGCGGTCTCCGTGAGGAAGCGGGAATACTCGGTCACTGCTGGCAGAATGTCCTTCCAGACCATATCGAGCATTGTCAGCGCTTCGATATGCAGGACCTTGTTGTAATTGTCGAGCTTGATCTCGTAACGAGCGCGGATCTCCGTTTCGCTGTAGACCTTATGCCGCGTGAACAGCTCAACGTTCTTCGGCTCCAGATAGCACGGAACGGCGTCCGGGGTCGTTTTCAAATTCAACAGTCCCCTGCTCTCGGCCTCGGTGATCCACGCATCGTCATATCCGTTGCCGTTGAAAATGATGCGCTTGTGCTTGCGGATCACGTCACGGATCAGCGTATGCAGGGCGATCTCGAATTCGGGCGCCGCTTCGAGCGCGTCGGCATACTGACGCAGCGACTCTGCGACCGCGGTATTCAGAACCACGTTGGGGCCGGAGATCGACTGCGCGGAACCGAGCATACGGAACTCGAACTTGTTGCCGTTAAAGGCATAGGGAGACGTGCGATTGCGGTCCGTCGTGTCCTTCGGGAACTTCGGCAGGACATGCGCGCCGACCTTGATGAGCTCTTTCTCCTTCCCACCGTAAGGCTCGTCGTTCTCGATAGCGGAGAGGATCGCTTCCAACTCTGAACCGATGAACACGGATACGACGGCCGGAGGCGCCTCGTTGGCGCCGAGACGGTGATCGTTGCCCGCGGAAGCCACACACATGCGGAGCATATCCTGATAATCGTCAACGGCCTGGATGACCGCGCACAGGAAGAGCAGAAACTGCGCGTTTTCATACGGCGTATCGCCCGGCTCAAGCAGATTGACGCCCGTGTTGGTGCACATGGACCAGTTGTTGTGCTTGCCGCTGCCGTTGACGCCGGCGAAGGGCTTCTCGTGCAGCAGGCAGATCATATCGTGCTTCCGGGCGATCTTCTGCATCAGCTCCATCGTGAGCTGGTTATGATCGGCGGAGATATTCGTCGTGGTAAAGATCGGAGCAAGCTCGTGCTGCCCCGGCGCGACCTCGTTGTGCTCCGTCTTCGCCAGAACACCGAGCTTCCAGAGCTCCTCATCGAGCTCCTTCATATAGGCCGCGACGCGTGGCTTGATGGCGCCAAAGTAGTGGTCCTCCAGCTCCTGCCCCTTCGGGGGCTTTGCCCCGAAGAGTGTGCGGCCCGTGTACATCAGATCCTTGCGCTTTGCAAACGCGTCTTTATCGATCAGGAAGTATTCTTGCTCAGGGCCGACGGTCGTCTTGATAGAGGTGACGTCCTCATTGCCGAAAAGCCGGATCACACGCATCCCTTCCCTGTTGATCGCTTCCATTGAGCGCAGCAGAGGGGTCTTTTTATCCAACGCCTCACCGCCGTAGGAGCAGAACGCGGTCGGTATGCAGAGAACGTTATCCTTGATGAAAGCGTAGGATGTCGGATCCCAGGCGGTATAACCGCGGGCCTCAAAGGTTGCGCGCAATCCACCGGACGGAAAACTGGAGGCGTCAGGCTCGCCCTGGATCAGTTCTTTTCCGGAGAACTCCATGATCACGCGGCCGCCGCCGATCGGCGTGATGAAGCTGTCGTGCTTCTCAGCGGTGATGCCGGTCATCGGCTGGAACCAATGCGTAAAATGAGTCGCGCCCTTCTCTATGGCCCAGTCCTTCATCGCGTTTGCAACAACGGTCGCAGCGTCACTGTCAAGCCGCTTTCCGTCATTGATCGACCGCTGGACCTGCTTAAACACTTCCTTGGGCAGGCGCTCCCGCATAACGGAGTCGTTAAACACCATGGAGCCGAATGTCTCTGTGACCGTGTTCATAACGTTTCCCTCGCTTTCTATCAAAACAGCGGCAATGGTGCCATACAAATCTGCACGACGCCTTTGCCGCTCCATTTATGTTGGGATTATATGACATGACGCACAATTTGTCAATAGCGCTTTTGGTCATTTTCCCAAATCACGTGGAAAAGAAAGACCGGCCTCGCGGCCGGTCTCTTCTTATTTGAGCATTTCCTCGATCATGGCTTTGGGCTGTACACCGATGGAGGTGTTTTTGACCTGCCCGTTTTCAAATACCATAAGCGTCGGGATGCTGGCAATGCCGAATTTCGCGGCCAGCTCAGGCTCCTCGTCGACGTCGATCTTGCCGACCTTGATAACGCCCGCCTGCTCCTCGGCGATCTGTTCGATCGTGGGGGCAAGCATACGGCAGGGGCCGCACCAGGTCGCCCAAAAGTCCACCAGGACGGGCTTGTCCGACTTCAGGACCTCTTCTTCAAAATTCTGTTCGGTAAGAATAATCTCAGCCATGTCGTTCTCCTTTCTATTTTGTGGCGGGTAGAATACTCTGCAATTCAAGCATAAGCTCAGCTTCCGTCATCGCACCGATATGCGTGCTTGCAATGGAACCGTCAGCGTTGACAAATACAGTCATCGGAATGGAGTATACCCCATAAGTGCGCGTCGCGTCAAGGGCGGCGTCAAAATATACGGGGAAAGTGTAGCCGTTTTCTTCAACGTAAGCGCGGGCGAGCGATTCCGTTTCGCGGGAACCGTCTGTAATGTCGAGCATCATGAACCGAACGGTGTCTCCGTACTCGCTGAAGGCCGCTTCAAAGGCGGGAAGCTCGAGTTTGCAATAACCGCACCAGGTGGCCCAGAAGTTCACGACGACCGGCTGACCGATAAAACCTGACAGGCGTACGGCGTCTCCCTCGTTGGACGTCACCTCAAAATCCGGGGCGAGATCTGCGGAGCTGCCGGCGTCAGCCTCTCCCGGCGCCTCAGTCGTCTCCTGTACATGAGCCGTTTCGACCGGTATTTCCGCACCAGGAGCCGTTTCGGCGGGAAGCGCCGCAGAAAGGTCTGTCAGGTTTCGGTACAGCATGGTCGCACAGACAAGGATCAGGATCAATACGACCGCGAGCAAAAGGATACGGATCTGTCTTTTCATAGTTACCTCACGAGAATAGCCCGAGCAGCTTGTTCAAATAGCCGAACGCCATAAAGAGCCCGACCACGATCAGGAAAGCCCCGCAAATCACGTTCACTGCTCGGTAATACGCTTTGATGAAACGGAAAGCACCCTGCAGCTGGTCGATCAAGACGGCGGCCAGCACGAAAGGCAGACCCAGCCCGAGCGAATAGATCAAGAGCAGCAGAAGGCCCGCCCCGGCGGTGGAAGCGTTTGCCGCCAGCATGAGCGCCGAACCGAGAAAAGCACCTACGCACGGCGTCAGACTCACGGAAAAAACGAGGCCAAACACAAAGGCGGAAAAAGTGCTCTCCGCGGCATGATCATTTTTCATGCCTGAAAAGAGCGGAAGACGAATAAGCTCCAGATACTGCAGGCCGAACAGGATCACGATCCCGCCGGTGATGCCGTTCACAAGTCTCTGATGCCGCGTGAGCAGCCCGCCGACGCTTCCGGCGAAAACGCCCATCGCACAGAAAACGAGCGTAAAGCCCAACACGAATGCACAGGCGCGCAGCAGGACCCGTGCCTTTTCACGGCTCTCGCCTGCAAAGTAAAACACGTAGATCGGCAGCATAGGCAGCATACAGGGCGAGATGAAAGACATGATCCCCTCAAGGAATGTGATCAGATAGCGCATGCGTGCGAAGTTTCCTCCGTTTTGAGTGTTTCTGCCGTGATTGTAGCATGGCGCAGAGGGTTTTGCAAGCGGCGCCTTACACGCTGTTGAGATCCGCTGCAGGGAGCGGCTGGAGAATGCTCACCCGAAACGCGCGCAACCAAACGTATCGTTTTCGCTGTCTGATGATGGTATAATGCCTTGCAATCGAAATGGAGTAATGGTAATATAAAAGCAACTATAGAAATGGAGCTGAGGCAATGGAAGACCAAAGGATCAAAAAGAGAAACCTGATCATGTTCCCGCTCGGGACGGTCGGGCGTGACATGATGTATAACCTTGTCACGAGTTATCTTCTGACCTTCGTCCTGTTCACGCACAAGCTGACAGCCGCGCAGCTTTCGGCCATCACGGCTATTATGGTCGCGGCGCGCATTTTCGATGCACTGAACGACCCCGTCATGGGCAACATCATCGAGCGCACCCGCACGAAGTGGGGCAAGTTCAAGCCCTGGCTCGTGATCGGTATCCTGACGACCTCCGTCGTTATCTACCTGGCCTTCAACGTCCAACTGCAGGGCTGGTCCTTCGTGTGGTTCTTCGGGGTCATCTACTTCGCGTACAGCATTACCTACACCATGCACGATATCTCCTATTGGGGCATGGTTCCGGCGCTGAGCTCCGATGCGGACACGCGCAATCAGTATACCTCGCGCGCTACGCTTTTTGCCGGCATCGGCGGAATGCTGGCCGCTGCGTTTATCCCGATGTTCACCGCCGGCGACAATGCCATCGGCGGCAACGCAGTCACGGCGTACGGCCGTATCGCTCTGATCATCGCGATACTGGGCCCCGTGTTCCTCGCCTTTACCGTTTTCGGCGTTAAAGAACAGCGCAACTATAACAACGACCCCGTCCCGCCTGTCAGCTTCAAAAAGATCGTCGGCACGATCACGGGAAACGATCAGCTCCTTTGGATCGCGCTGATCTTCCTCCTGCAGCAGATCGGCAACGGCATCGTCCTGTCCGGCATCGGGCAGACGTACATCTACGTGGAGTTCGGTTATAAGGGCATCTTTTTCACTGCGTTTCAGATGCTTGGTATGATGGTCACCGCTTTTCTCATGATCTTCTACCCTGCCATTTCCCGCAGGATGCATCGCAAGAAGCTCATGAGCGTTCTCATGCTGGTCTCGACGGTCGGCTACGCCGTTATGCTGCTGGCCGGCCTCTTGCTCCCGACAGGCAACGTAAAGTTCGTTCTGATCACCTTCGGGTATATGCTCGCGAACTTCGGGCAATACGGCTTCTACCTCATCATGATGATCTCCATCATGAACACGGTGGAGTATAACGAGTACATCCACGGGACCCGCGACGAGGGGATCGTTTCTTCCCTGCGGCCGTTCCTTACGAAGATGGCGTCTGCATTGACGGTCGCGATCGCCAATATCACGTACATCGCCTTCAACATCATCCACTATACGAACGGCATTGCCGACCTGGAGCAGGCCGCCAACGCCGCGGAGATCACGGCGGAGCAGAAGGCTGAGGAGATCACGATCCTGCTGCAGGGCGTGCACAGCAGCCAGACGATGGGGCTCCTGTTCGTGATGACGCTGCTTCCCCTGGCGCTGATGTATCTCTCCTACGTCCTCTATATGAGACGGTACAAGCTGGATGAGGCGGAGTACGAGCGGATCTGCGGCGAGATCGAGGCGCGCAAGGCGAAGAGCGCATGAGCTTTGTGAGCGCTGTTCTTCATTTCGCGGCTCCCCTTCCCCGGCTGGAGAACTACACGAGATATTTATTCGTCGGTCCTCACCCCGACGACATTGAGATCGGTGCGGGAGCCTCGGCCGCGAAGCTCGCCCAAGCCGGCAAGGAGCTCTGCTTTCTCATCTGTACCGACGGCCGCTATGGCGGCGGCCATGTACCGGAGTTGTCCCCTCAAGAGCTGACAGCCGTGCGGAGACAGGAGAGCCTGGCCTCCGCTGCGGTACTCGGCGTACATGACGTGCGCTTCCTCGACCTCGAGGACGGCGGGTTTTACGAGCAGGAGGCGCTTATGCGCGCCATCGCCGCCGCGATCGGTGATTTTCTGCCGGAAGTCATATTCGCGCCGGACCCCTGTGTGACGAGCGAGAGCCATACCGATCATTTGAACGTGGGAGAAGCGGTGCGGCGACTAGCCTGCTTTGCACCGTATCCCGGGATCATGACACGGTGGGGCACGCAGAGCGCGCCCGTGCAGGCGGTTGCGTTTTACATGACGGCAAAGCCGAGCGCTTATATCAAAACGAGCGGGTATCTGCAGCGCCAGCTTGACGCCCTGCTTTCCTGCCACATCAGCCAATTTCCACCGGGCTCCGCGGACGCCAAAGCCGTTTCCACGTACCTGAAGCTGCGGGCGTATGACTTTGGTCTGCGCTGTCGTTCGAGGACAGCCGAGGGCTTTCGCGTTCTGGGCCAGACCCAGATGCACTGCCTGCCGGAGGCCGGCAAATAGAATAATACCCTGCCGGGATCGCAAGACCGGCAGGGTGTTTTCGCGCGCTTATTCAGCCGTGTAATTATCAAAATAGCCTTGGATATAGACGATAGGCGTACCCTTGTCGCCGCTGCCGGAGGTCAGGTCACACAGAGAGCCAATCAAGTCGGTGAGGCGGCGGGGCGTCGTTCCTTCGGAGATCATCTTGCCGACGAGGTCTGCGTCTTTTTTCTGGATCTCATCCTTGATGGCGTCGCGCAGTGCTTCTCCGGAGAGCTCGGCAAAGTCGTTATCCGCGAGGTATTTGAGCTTGAGCTCGTTGGGCGTGCCCTCCAGGCCGGGCGTATAGGCCGGGGATACGACAGGGTCGGCAAGCTCCCAGATCTTCCCTACGGGATCTTTGAAAGCGCCGTCGCCGTAGACCATTACTTCGACATGACTGCCCGTGATCTTCAAAATCTCCTCCTGGATGGCGTCAACCAACGGTTGGCAGTCTCTCGGAAAGAGCTTGATCTTGTCCTCGGTCGCCTTGTTGGAGCCCAGGAGACCGTAGTTCTCATTATAGCCGCTCCCGTTGACTGGCGCCGTCATGAGCTCGTCCAACCCGTAAACGCGCTCGGCTCCGGCGGCCCTCAAACGGCGCTTGGTGCGCTCACGCGTGTGGATATCACAGCAGATCACGTTCTTGGTGTACTGCAGGATCTCCTTCGCGTCGTTTGCAAAAACGATCTCTGCCTCGGCGCCGCTGCTGCGGATCACGTCGGCATAATATGAGACATAGTCGACGCCGGTGAAGCGGTGCACGTGATAGCCGAAGAGTTCACGATATTTTTCCAATGACAAGACGTCTTTATACGGGTCGATCCCCTTCTCGTCCATGGTGTCCCAGTCGATCAGATGGTTACCGACTTCATCCGAGGGATAGGAGAGCATCAGAACGACCTTCTTCGCGCCCATGGCAATGCCGCGCAGGCAGATGGCAAAGCGGTTGCGGCTGAGGATGGGAAAGATCACGCCAACGGTCTCCCCTCCGAGCTTTGCCCGAACGTCCGCCGCGATATCGTCAACGGTGGCATAGTTGCCCTGCGCACGCGCGACGATCGCTTCTGTCATGGCGATGATGTCCCTGTCCCGCACGGAAAAGCCCTCTTGCGCAGCGGCCTCCAGAACGGAATCCACAACGATCTTTTTCAGGTCGTCCCCTTCGCGGATAATAGGTGCGCGGACGCCTCTTGAAACTGTACCGATCATACGACTCATAGCAAGTACCTCGCGTATCGAAAGAATTTGCAGGAATACTATACTACGCTTTCCTGTAAATGTAAAACAAATTTTCCCTTGTTCGTCTGAAAAAAACGAACAAGGGAATGTTCAATCACCGGTCAAAAGAGGGATTTACGGCGTAGATGTTTCTCTGATCCATCTTCTCCATGGCAAGCCGCAGTCCTTCTCCGAAGCGTTGGTAGTGAACGATCTCTCTTTCGCGGAGGTACCGCATAACGTTGTTCACGTCCGGGTCGTCGCTTAAACGCAGAATATTGTCATAGGTCACACGCGCCTTCTGCTCTGCGGCGAGATCTTCATTGAGGTCGGCGATCACGTCGCCTTTCACCTGCATGCTCGCTGCCGTCCAGGGGAAACCGGATGCCGCCGTGGGGTATACACCGGCGGTATGGTCCACGAAATAAGCGTCCAGCCCGGCCCGTTTGATCTGCTCCGGCGTCATCTCTCTCGTCAACTGGTGCACGACCGCCGCGACCATCTCCAGGTGCCCCAGCTCCTCCGTGCCGATATCTGTCAGCAGGCCTTTCAGCTCGTCATAAGGCATGGAATAGCGTTGGCTCAGATAGCGCATGGAGGCGCCGAGCTCGCCGTCCGGGCCGCCGTATTGGCTGATGATGAACTTGGCGAGTGCCGGGTTCGGGTTCTTGATCTTCACAGGGTACTGCAGCTTCTTTTCATAAACAAACATGAACTACACCCCCATCCTCGCGCGGTACTCCCACGGCCACGGCTCTTTCAGCCAGGCGTACTCGTTCATGCCCAACATATCCTCTTGCGTGACGACGCTGCAGCGCTGCACATAGCGCTCCCGTGCTTCTTTTTTGAGAAGCAGGAAGGTCTGATAGAGCGCGAATGCCTCCTCGTCGTCAGCGTGCGTATCCAGGTACAGCTCCAATTCATCCGTGACGAAATCGATCGCCATCATCTCGGTAAGCGGCGTGGATTCTGCCTCATCGTTCACGAGCCCCATGAAAGGCAGATCCAGCCCGGGAAACAGCGTGCCGCGCGAAAGAGCCTTGTCAGCGTCATACGTGGGCGTTGCATCCTCCTGCATCGGAACGTACGCTTGAGCCAAAGGCGCTGGATCCGGCAGCTTACCGTATCGGTATCCTTGATCTCTTTGGTTTCTATTCACAACCATTCCTCCCGTGACAGAAACTGTGAGGAACACCTCATCCCAGTTTATGCGTGCGGCAGGAAAATGACAGCGGGCCGAAACTACGGTCCGCTGTCAGCTATGCTTCTATCATTTTTGAGAATTCTTCTTCCGTCAGGATCGG
>JAFUUR010000177.1 GCA_017477695.1 Oscillospiraceae bacterium
CATGAGCGAGGCGGCCGACCGTTACGCCGCGGGCGACTACGACGCCGCCCTCACCGCCCTGCGCCGGGCCGACGCGATCGAGACCGACGACGCCTGCCTCATCCTCATGGCCGACTGCTACGAGGCCGAGGGCAACCTGGAGAAGGCGCTGGAGGTCCTGCGCCGGATGGACCGGACGAACGAGAGCGTGGCGGATCGGATCGCCGCGCTGGAGCGGCAGCGCCAGGCGCTGGAGCAGGCGGCCTGGGTGACGGTCGCCGGGCGGCAGATCGCGCCCGAAGCGCACGACCTGCTGCTGGACGGCGAGGGCCTCACGGACGAGGTCCTGCCCGCGATCGCCCAGCTGCACGCGCTGGACAGTCTGTCCCTGATGAACAATAATTTAGAAGATATCTCCCCGCTCGCCGTGCTCGGCGGGCTGGATACGCTCAACCTCAGCGGCAACCACATCGTGGATCTCACGCCGCTCGCGCGGCTGACGGAGCTGCGCACCCTGTACCTGGACGACAATCCCATCGCCGACCTCACGCCGCTCATGGGCCTGCGCGAGCTGAACACGCTGAGCCTGTGCGGCATCGAGCTGGACGCGGCGCAGCTGCGCGCCCTGGCCGAGGCCCTGCCCGGCTGCGCGATCCGCAGCGACAAGCGCAGCTCCGCGGCGCGGGAGATCACGCTCGGCGCGGTGAGCTTCTCGTCGGACGTGACGGAGCTCGACCTCTCCGGGCAGGACATCTACGACCTGCGCGCCCTGCGCGACTGCACGCAGCTCAAGTGGCTGACCCTGGCGGACAATCTCGTGAGCGACCTCACGCCGCTTATGAACCTGCCCGCGCTCGAGACGCTGGACGTGTCGAACAACCAGATCTCGGATCTGCGGCCGCTGATGGGCCTCGCGAAGCTGCGCTCGCTCAACGCCGCCGGCAACCGCATCGCGGATCTCTCGCCGGTCGGGGCGATGACGGGCCTCACGGCGCTGGATCTCTCCGGCAACCCGATCGGGGACTTCGCGCCGCTGCAGCGCCTCACGAGCCTGCGCAGCCTCTCGCTGAAGGGCACGGGCGTGTACGACGGCATGCTCCCTTATTTCTACGACATGAGCCTGCTGACCACCCTCCGCCTGGACGACAACGCCGGTCTCTCCAACGAGGCGATGGGGCAGCTGCAGTCGGCCCTGCCGGGCTGCACGGTGAGCTATACGGAGCTGGTGTACATGGTGAGCATCGGCGGCTACGAGCTGCCGAGCAACACGACGACGCTGGATCTGAGCGGGCGCGAGCTCGTGGACGTGACGGGCCTCGACCAGATGACGGGGCTGGAGACGGTGGATCTGTCCAATAACGCCATCCGGAACATCTACATCTTCCAGTACACCCCCAGCCGCGACACGATCCGCACGCTGAACCTGGCGAACAACGGCCTCGCGGACGTGACGGCGCTCTCGGCGCTGACGGCGGTGGAGGCGCTGGACCTGCGCGACAACGAGATCTCCACGGTGCAGTCGCTGATGAAGCTGACGAGCCTGAAGCTGCTGTACCTCGGCGGGAACCCCCTCTCCGAGCAGCAGATCCTCGCCCTGCGCGAGGCGCTGCCGGACTGTATCGTCAGCGTGGATTAAAGGGCGCGGGGCTGCGAAAGCAGCCCCGCGCTGTTTTTGCGCGTTGGGGGAGGGGAAAGGGCACCTCAGTGAGGAGCTGGCGGAGCTGACTGGGGGAGTTGTACCGGAACTGCAGAGCCGCCGCGCCCCGGCGCATCATCTTTCACCCCTGCGCCACCGCGCTGTACAAGTCCATTTTCTCTTTGCTTGCCCAAAGAGAAAGTGGACAAAAAGAGAAACGGCACTTGGGGAAGTGTCCCCAAGGCCCCTCTCCCGTGTCTGAAGCCTGTACCGCTGCCGGAAGCCACTACCGGATCCAAGCTGCCTGCCCTGCGAGCCGCCGCTCGGCTACCGGCGGAAAGCCTACGCCTGCGGCGAGGTAGGGCCCGCGAAGCACAAGCCCGAAAGCCAAAAGGTACAGGCCATTCCTTCTACGGTTGGCGGCGACCTGCCGAAGCGCCGAGGTTCCCCGCTGGCGACTAAGCGCTTTTTCTTTGGAGTCCAAGAACCGTTTCTTTTTCTCGCGTTTGCAGAAAAAGAAATGGGTCTTGAAAGAGCGCCTCTTCCGCGTGTGCAGTCGGCAAGACTCCCTCCGGCATCGCGGCTTGCACCGCGCTGCCACCTTCTTCGGAGAGGGAGGCTTATCAAACCAAAGCCCCGGGGGCGCTGTGTTCCACAGCGCCCCCGGGGCTTCTTCAAAACGCGTAGGTCGGGCGGGGGAGGCGCTGCGCGAGCAGCACCTTCCCGAAGCACACGCAGCTGCGCCCGCTGTCGCGCGGGATGCGCAGGTTCGCGTCCTGCCGGGCGGGATTGGCCGAGAGCAGGTGCAGCGTGCCCGCGTAGTCCACGCACCACTGCTTGCAGTACACGTCCCCGTCCACGAAGAACACCCCCGCCTCGAACTCGCGCAGCGGCGCGTCCCGCCGCACGTAGACCAGACTCCCGTCCGGGATCCAGGGGGCCATGCTGTCGCCCCGGACCGTGATGCAGAAATCCGCCCCCGCCGGGACCGACAGATCCCGCGGCAGCAGCTCGTAATCCTCCCCCTCGATCGGCGAGGCGTAGCCGGCCGCCGCGGGGGTGAGGTAGTGCTTGATATACGTGACCTGCCCGCGCGGCTGCGCGGCGCGGAACTCCGGCTGCTCGCTCAGATAGCGCCCGTAGCGCAGCAGCTCCGCCTGGCCGGCGTCGTTGAGGACGTTGTAGAGCTGCTCGGCCGGGCCGGGCTTGTGCGCCTCCGCCTGCGCCGGGGCCGCCGGGACCTCCACCGGCGCCTCGCCGCCGATCAGCGCCGCGCGGCTCACGCCGTAGTGGTGCGCCAGCTGCTCGATCTTGTCCATGCGCGGCATCTGCGCCCCGCTGCAGTAGGCCGAGACCGTGCTCTTGCTCACGCCCAGCAGGCGCGCCACGTCCACCTGCCGCTCGCGGTGCGCGCGCATCAGGCGCTGGAGATTGTCCGCGAAGATCCCGCGGTCGTAGGTGATATCGGCGTCCATGTCGCGTCCTCCCGAGTTCATTTCGTATCGTGCCGCGGCGCGGCTTTGCATCCAGTGTAAACTTTAACCGAAAAAAAGTCAAGTTATACTTGACAAATGGAGAAAAATGTGGTAAGGTATAACAGAACTACAAAGCGGGCTGCCGCAGGGCAGTCCAAAAGTTTGGCAAAAATGTTCTGTTAAACAGAACTTCACGAAAGGAGAACGACGATGGAACAGCTGCCTGACGATCCGATCGTCGCCGCGATCCTGCGCACGGGCTACCCGCCCCGGGCGGGCCGCGGCGCGGAGGGAGGCGATTGAGCGTGGCCTGGATCGAACTGCATCAGACCGTGCGCGACCACCAGAAGACCCTGCGGCTGCGCGAGCGGCTCCGGCTCCGGCCGAGCCAGGCCGTCGGCCACCTCTGCTTCCTCTGGCTCTGGGCGCTCGACAACGCCCCCGAGGGCGACCTGTCCGGCCTGCCGAGCGTGGTGCTCGCCCGGGCCGCGGACTTCCCCCTCCGCCGCGCCGACGCCTTCGTCGACGCGCTGGTGGAGGTCGGCTTCCTCGAGCGCGACGGGGCGCGCCTGCGCATCCACGACTGGGAGGAGTACGCGGGGCGCTATCGGGAGCTGCGCGAGAAGAACCGGGCGCGGCAGAAGCGCTACCGCGAGCGTAACGCAAACGTGCGCGTGACTAACGCGAACGTAACGGGGCTACCAGACCAGACCATACCAGACCAGACCATACCGGACCAGACCAGACCGGATCTTTTATGTGGCAATGACGGTGGCGACGCGGGCGCGGACGGGCGCGTGGACGCGTTTCTGGAGCGCATGGGTCTCGCCGACCCGGGCGACCGGGCCGCCGACCCCGCCCTGCGCGGAGCCTGCGACGCGCTGACCGACGAGCTCTTCCGCGTCTTCTGCGCGCGCAGGCCCACCGAGCTCGACCGGCTGCGGGTCTTCGCCTGCGTCACGGACG
>JAFUUR010000178.1 GCA_017477695.1 Oscillospiraceae bacterium
CCGGTCGGCCGCGTTGAGGATGATCTCCTCGTCGCCGCTGACGGAGGCCTTGGCTGCGAGCTTTGCCAGAAAATCTGCGTACTGCTCCTTCGGCAGGCCGAGGATCTGCTCCCTTGCCTTGTCAAAGCTCCGGGAGACCATCTCCTGCTTGACGGCCAGAAGGCTCTTCTTGGCCTCCATCTGCTCGATGCGCTGCTGGCTGTCCAACTGATCCTGGCAGGCCTTTACACCGGCGCGGATCTTCTCGCCGTAGAGCTCCCCGGCCTTTTTCTCAAATTCCTCGCGGATACTCGCGCACTGCTGCTCTGCCTGAGCGAGTATCGCGTCGACCTGCGCCTGCGCGTCGGCCTGGATATGCGCGATGATTTTTTCAGTGCCTTTCATGGTATCCTCCTCGTAAGCCGGTCTGTCAAATGGTGATGGCGTTGAGCATCATGAAAGACGCCAGCAGAGAAAGAATGGCGTAGAACTCGACGGTGATACAAAGGATCATGCCCTTGGACCAGTCGTCCGGCTTCTTGGCCAGGATGTTGATGGAAGCGGCGGCGACCTTGCCCTGCGCAGCGCCGGTCACCAGACCGCCGATGCCGATGGGAAGGCAGGCGCCGAAGATCTGCCAGCCCTGGAGCACGGTCATATCGGGGACTAGCTTGCCGAAGGCCAGGAACCAGATGACGAAGCCGTACAGGCCCTGGGTGCCGGGGATGACCTGCAGGATCATCGCTTTACCGAACTTGCTGGGGTCTTCAGAAACCAGACCGGCGCCCGCCTGGCCGGCATAGCCGGTACCGAGACCAGAGCCGCTGCAGGCCAGGGCCGCCGCAAGGCCGGCGCCCAGAAGGCCGATCGCGTAGCCGTTAAAAATGCTCAGAAAATCCATTTTTTCTTCCTCCTAAAAGTTGGTTTTTATAGCAGTCAGTTTTCTTTGGCGCTTACGTATTTGGTCTTGATCTTGAGCGGCTGGAAGGGCCGGCCGCCGTCCTGATAGAATTTGCCGAAGAACTCCAGGCACTGCAGACGCAGGTCGTGCACGAAGCAGCCCAGCAGGTTCAATGCAAAGTTCATCGCGTGGCCCACCAGGAAGATCACGATAAAGATGATGATGGTGAAGAGGTTGACGCCCATGCTCCCCGCGGGCATGGCCGCGATGGTGTTGAACACCTGCCCGACGACGCCGCCGGCCAGCATCAGAGCCATGATACGGGAGTAGGACAGGATATCGCCGAACCAGCCGGTCAGGGTGTTGTAGATGCAGCCGATGGCCGCTGTCACCTTGCCGAAGCCCTTGCTGTGCCGTCCCGCGCCGAAGAGCAGCGCCACCGCGCCGATGATCAGGATGACCAGGCCGGGCATGGTGGAGAAATGGGCGATGCCCATGGCGGGCAGCGCGTACAGGATACCGCCGACGAGGATGACCCACAGCGGGCCCTCTTCAAAGACGGCGTCCAGCGGGTTGCCGCCTCTGACCTTCTCCACGGCGCTGACGATCATACCGACGTTCAGATGGATCACGCCCAGCACCATGGCGCCGTACAGCACCGTCTCGCTGTTGTAAATGGGGTTGAACAGGTACGGCAGGCCTTCCCAGGTGCTCTTGGGGTTGAACATATGTACGATCCGGTACGGAGCGTCGCCGAAGAGGCCGCCGGTCAGCGCGCCCATGATGAACGTGGAGATGCCGGCGTACAGGCGCAGCTGGCAGAACGCCAGGGTCCCGGCCTTGGGCTTGATCTTCTTCATAGCCACGATCGCCGCGATGACCATCAGCGCGCCGTAGCCCATATCCGCCATCATCAGACCGTAGAACAGGATGAAGAACGGCGCCATCAGCGGGTTGGGGTCGACGCTGCCGTAGGCCGGCAGGCTGTACATGTTGGTGACCATGTTCAGAGAATTGGTCAGTGCGTTGTTTTTGAGCTGTACGGGCACCTGGTCGTATTCGTCCTTCTCCGGGTCCGAGGTCTCCCAGGCGCATTCGAGCCGTTCGAGCACCTGCTCGAGCTCCGCCTCGCGCTCTGCGGGCATCCAGCCTTCCAGCACGAGCGTGCTCTCGGTACCGAACAACCGGTCCTCCGCCTCCGCCGCGGCGATCTGTACGCCGACGCGGTCGGAAGCGAGCTTCAATTCGTCACGGTTGCCGCCTCTGCCGGCGATGTCGGCGCTCCAGGCGGCCTTCTCCTCGGCCAACTCCTGCAGCGTCTTCTCCGACGCGGCGATGCCCTCTTTGGGCGTACCCGTCATGCCGCTGAAGGCCGTGGCGGTAAAGCCGAAGGTGCGCAGGCATTCCTGCACCGCCGTCAGGCTCTCGCGCATACAGACCAGCAGCACGTAGTGCGCGCTCTTGTCCTGCGAGATGGAGAACAGCTCCGCCTCCTCGGCGGCCTCGCCCAGCGCGCGCGTCACCTCGTCGAGCGAGATGCGGCCGGAGATCGAGCCCGTGAGCACGGCGGCGCGCTCCGTCCCCTCCGTATCGAGCGGCAGGTCAAGCTCCTTCCAGGGCGTGAGCGATTCGATCAGACTGTGCAGCCTGCTCTCCTCGGCGGCGATGCGGCGGACCCGCTCGTCCGCGGAGCCGATGGCCTCCGCGAGCTTGAGCGCCTCGTCGACGCCCGCGTCGCTGAGCAGCTCGTCACCGCCGTACTCGGGCTTTGCGGACAGAAGCTTGCCCTTGGCGGGCGCGTACTTATCCAGCAGCGCCACGGCGTGATCGAGCGTGTTCTGTCTGGCTTTGAGCGCCATCAGGCTGCTGCTCTCCCGGGTGACCAGGCCCTGAGCTTCCGAATCCTGAAGCTCCTGCCCGATCTCCGACAGTTCCACACAGCCCAGCCTCTGCAGCTCGCGCAGCAGTTCTTCCTTCCGGGAGCGGACAACCATGAGCCGAAGCCGTTTCATTTTCAAAATGGCCATGTCAGTTGTTCACTATCCTTTCCACAATGAGAGCGGCTGCTTCCCCGAGCTTGGCGCCGGCCTTTTCGCGCAGCGCGGCCTTCTGGTCCTCCAGCGTCTGCGTGAGCGCCTCCGCCTCGGCAGCGGCTTTTTTCTCCGTCTTCTGCCTCAGCTCCGCAAGCTCGTTTTCGGCCTTGGCAGCCGCCGCCTCCAGCGCCGCCTTTCCGGCGTTCTGCGCATCGGCGAGCATTTGCCTGGCCTTCCCCTCAGCCCCGGCCACTGCGGCTTTCGCCTGGGCCTCGGCCTCGGTGATGTTCGTAATTGCTTCAAATGACATTGGCACACCCCCTCTTGTCTTTTTATACTTTTTGCTCCCGCAAGATAACTGTCCGAGCGAGAGCAAAAAACGTGTAATATGCTACTTGTTATCATATCACACCGCGCGTCGTCTTTCAAGGAAAAACTGTTCTCCTTCCCAGCTTCCCCGTCGTACGCACACGAGGTTTGCCGCGTCCATACATGCGGCGCCCCATTGTCTCAATAATAGCCCCCTGTTAATACTTTGTCAAATATAATTTTCATATTATTCCAGTATATTTCGCAGGATAGTACCGCCCCGCATTTTCACTCCTCCCGGTAGCGCTCCATCATGGCGGAAAACAGCTCCTTGGTCGAGGGCGGCGTGAAGGTGATGGCGTTGGCGCCGGCCTCCACGGTCTCCCGGATAGTCTCCGGCAGGTTGCCGCCGCTCGCGATGATGGGCACGCCCGGATAGTCGCGGCGGATGCTGCGCACGATCTCCGGCGTCTTCTCCGCACCGGCCACGTTCAGCGCGGCGGCGCCGGCCGCAAGGCGCGCGCCGATATCCGTTTCCGCGCTGACGACCGTGATGATGACGGGGATGTCCACCGCCCGCGCTACGGCCGCGAGGTTCAGGTTGGTGACCGGCGCGTTGAGTACCACGCCCATGGCGCCCTGACTCTCCGCGTCCTTGGCGAGGCCGATGGTGCGCAGGCCTCTCGTTGTCCCGCCGCCCACGCCGCAGAACACCGGGATATAGGAGGCTTTGATGATGGCGTCGCTGATAGCCTGCTGCGGTGTGAAGGGATAGACGGCGAAGACAGCGTCCGCGTCGCAGTTGCGGATGATGGCGAGATCCGTCGTAAAGACCAGGGTCTTGATCCGACGGCCGTTGATGACGATGCCGGACGCCGCGTAGCACGCGGCCGGCATGCGCAGGATGTGGCGCAGGCTGCTGTCGATCTGCGGGACGTTTGCGTTCTTTTCTTTCACGGGCGGCTCCTTTCTTCGCTTCGCGTTTCTGCTTCTTCCGTTTCTCTGATAGTATACCATCCGTTTGGCCTTCAAGTCGCCGGACAAACGGGAAGGATTGCACAGATGTACTTGCGCAAGCAACGCTTTCTATGTATAATGAATTCTGATAGATTGTATGCAACCGCAAACAGAAAGAAGGTAAGCCCATGCATGCCGCCCGCAAGCTGCTCTCCTTTGTCCTCTGCGCAGTTCTGCTCCTCTCCCTTTCGGCCGCTGCTTTTGCTGACAGCAGCCCCTCCCCCTTCGAGCTCACCGTCCGCATCGACGGCGCAGGCGACGCGGCGGTGCGGGCCTACGCGGACTGTTATGCGGGGAACCTGTATCTGTCGCTGACGGATCTTTCGCTCGCACTGCGCGGGACGGACAAGCAGTTCCGCATGGAGCTGTCCTATAATCCGGATGACGGAGAGTTCTTCGTCGTGCGTACGGGGCAGAGCGCCGCCGCGGACGGCCGCACGCGGCTGATCACCGCCCCGGAGCCGGGCGTGACGCCGCTGGGCCTCACGCGCAACCGTCTCTATCTGGACGAGAGCGAGCGCAAGTATTATACCTACCGTTCCACCGATCGCGACCTGTACATGCACTTGACGGACGTGCAGCTCATGCTGGATCTGACGGCGCAGCTGCAGTCGGACGGCAGCGTCCGGCTCGACCCCGGCAAGCCCTTTGCGCCGGATCTGAACGCGCTGATCGCCGACGGGTACTTCGACGCCTTCAACGGGATCGTACTGGCCGACGCGGACACCGGCAAGGCTCTCTATACCAGCTCGCCCAACCGCGTCGCGCCCATCGCGAGCCTCAGCAAGCTCATGAGCTACCTGCTTCTGGCCGAGGCCATGGATGACGGACGCCTGCACGAGAGCGATATCGTCCCCATCTCGAAGGACGCGTCGCAGCTGTCGCTGACGATCGACGGCATCATCCACCTGGCCGAGGGGGCGCGCGTCCCCGTCTCCGAGCTGATGGACGCGATGCTGCTCGCCTCAAGCAACGAGTGCGCGCTGGCTCTGGCCGAGTATACCGCCGGCTCCGAGAGCGCGTTCGTGGAGCAGATGCGGGAGAAGGCGGCCGCGCTCGGCCTCGGGACGGCGGAATTCTATACGCCGCACGGCCTTCCGGTATACGCGGGCGGCGTCGTTTCCGCGAAGCTGCAGAACCGTATGAGCGCGCTGGACCTGTTCCGGCTGATCCGCACGGTGCTCGCCGAGCACCCGGAGATCACCGCCATCACGGCGAAGAAATACCAGCGGATGCCGTCGCTCGACTACGCCACCGCCAATTCCAACCCTCTGCTCTTCAACCTCGAGGGTGTGAACGGCCTCAAGACCGGGTCGACCAACAAGGCGGGCTATTGCCTGGCCGCCACTCTGCCCGTCACCGCAGGCGGCGAAACGCATACCGTCGTGCTCGTGCTGCTCGGCGCGGAAACGGCGGACGTGCGCGGGCAGGCCGCCGAGATCCTGCTGCGCTACGCCCGGTCCTACTACGAAACGAACGGCTTCTGACGGTAAAGGAAACATGGACGATTACAGAAGACACCGGCGCAACTGGCGCGTGCTGTATGCGCTCGTCCACCGCTGGATCTGCCGCAAATTCAACATGACCCACGAGGACCTGCACGTGGAAGGGCCCGTGCTGCTGGTGCCCAACCACGTCTGCGCGTGGGATCCGCTGCTGGTCGCCATGAGCCTGCGCGAAAAGCAGGTATATTATGTCGCCAGCGAGCACCTGTTCCGCCTGGGCTTTGTCACCCGGCTGATCGACCGGCTGGTGGCACCCATCCCCCGGCGCAAGGCCTCCCTCGGGACCGACACGGTGAAGGCCTGCCTGCGCCATCTGCGCGCGGGGCACTCGGTCTGCATCTTCGGTGAGGGCGCGCAGTGCTGGGACGGGCGGCCGCTGCCGCTCTTTCCCGGCACGGGAAAGCTGGCCAAGGTCTCCGATGCGAGCCTCGTGACCTATCGCATCGAGGGCGGCTATCTGAGCCTGCCCCGCTGGGGCAGGGGCGTGCGCCGCGGGCGGGTACACGGGCACCCGGTGAACGTCTACTCCCCGGAGCAGCTCAAAGGCATGACCGCGGCCGAGGTGGACGCCGCCATCGCGCGCGACATTGCGGAGGACGCCTGGGAGCGCCAGCGGCAGTCCCCCGTCGTCTACCGCGGGAGAAATCCCGCAGAGGGGCTGGAACGGGCCATGTATCTCTGCCCGGGCTGCCGCAGGATCGGCTCGCTGCGCACGCGTGGCGAGCGCATCTACTGTGACTGCGGCCTGTCGCTGCGCTATACCGGCACGGGCTTCTTCGACCCGGATACGCCCTTTGCCACCATCGCCGACTGGGAGGACTGGCAGCGGGAGACGCTGCATGCGCGCAGCTTCGCGCACGGCGACCTGTTCTTTTCCGACGGCGATATCCGGCTCTCGCGGGTCGGGGTCGACCACGGGGAGGAGCGGCTCGGCAGCGGCACGCTCGCGCAGTACGAGGATCGTCTCGTCTGGGCGGAGCGCGTCTTCCCGCTCGGGGAGATCAGCAGCATGTCCATCGTACGCACGCATCTGCTCATGTTCACATACCGGGGGGAATACTACGAGCTTCGCTCCGAAAGCGGTGCGAATCTGAGAAAATATCTGGAGATCTGGGAGGAAACGTAAATGGATTATTCCGCCGCCAACCACGCTCTGTGGAACATCGTCATCCAGCTCGGCCTGATCGCGGCAGCGATCCTGCTGGCCAATTTCCTGCGGCAGAAGGTGGCCTTCATCCGCAAGAGCCTCATGCCCGTCGCGGTCCTGGGCGGCTTTCTGCTGCTGATCGCCAAATACGTCGGCATCGTAAAGGTCGACGCGCAGCTCATGGAGATGCTGGTCTACCACGGGATCGCGCTGGGCTTCATCGCCATGAGCCTGCGCGTGCCGGCGGAGAAGAACGCCGCCGACCGGGAGCTGACCGGCTTCAAATCCGGTGCCATCATCGTCAGCTCCTACATGGCGCAGGGCGTCACGGGCCTGCTGATCACGCTGCTGCTGTCGTACACCGTGATGCCGGGGCTCTTCAAGGCGGCCGGCCTGCTGCTCCCCATGGGCTACGGCCAGGGGCCCGGCCAGGCCAACAACGTCGGCTCCAGCTATGAGGCGCTGGGCTTTGCCGGCGGGCGCAGCTTTGGCCTGGCGATCGCCGCGGCGGGCTATCTCGTGGCCTGCATCGTCGGCGTCATGATCCTCAACGTGCTCTCCCGCAGGGGCAAGATCGGCGCGACGCGCTCCGCCGCCGAGGAGCAGCACGGGGTCGATTTCTTCCAAAGCAACGACGAGATCCCCATCTCGGACTCCATCGACAAGCTCTCCGTGCAGATCGCGATGGTCATAGTGGTGTACCTCGCCACGTATCTGGCCGCCTGGGGGCTGACCTCCGGCATCGCCGCCCTCTCGGCCGGGCTCGCGGCCACGGTGAATACGCTCATCTGGGGCTTCAACTTCATCATCGGCTCCGCGCTGGCGATGCTGCTGCGCGTGCTGCTCGAAAAGGGGCGCAGATCCGGTCTCATCCGGCGGCAGTACCAGAACAACTATCTGCTCAACCGCATCTCCGGCTTCTTCTTCGATATCATGATCGTGGCCGGGATCGGCTCGATCAATCTGGAGGATATCCGCGGGCTGTGGGTGCCCTTCCTGCTGATGGCCGTGGCCGGCGCCGCCGTCACCTGGATCCATCTGCGCATCGTGTGCAAGCGGGTCTACAAGGGTTACTTCTACGAGGGGCTCATCTCCATGTACGGCATGCTCACCGGCACCATCAGCTCGGGCGTTCTGCTGCTGCGCGAGATCGACCCGGAACTTGCGACCCCCGCCGCGAACAATCTCATAACCGGCAGCAGCTTCGGCATCATCCTCGGCGCGCCGGTGCTGATCCTCGTCGGCCTCGCCGCGCGCTCGGATGCGATGTGCTGGGCTGTCCTGGGTATGGCGGCCGCGTATCTCGCGATCCTGTATCTGCTGATCTTCAAGCTCCGGCGGAAGGCCAAATAAAGAAAGCGCAAGACCGGGCCCGCATCCACAGTGGATGCGGGCCCGGTCTTGTTCTATTTGCCTACGCGAAGCGGTTCTGCTCCGGCTGATAGCGGAAGCCCGCCTTCTCCATACGCGCCTCCAGCTCCGCCTGCTCCAGATCCATATCCTCGCACAGCAGCGTGAGCGAGGCGTATTCGTCCCGGAGCTTCGTGTTGAGATAGCTCAGCAATATATACGGATCCTGCGGCAGCATCGTTCTCCTCCCCGGATACGGGAGCCCCGGCCGGGGCTCCCGTGTTTTTGCATCATGAACCCGCTTCGGCGGTCGGTTCCGCGCTGGGCTCTGCGCTCGGCTCGGCCGGCGCCAGCGGATTGGTATCCGTCAGGTACTTGGAGTAGATGTAGCCCGTGCGGTTGTCCACGCGCACCTGCGTCCAGTCGCCGTTCACGCCGAGCACGACCACTTCCTTGCCGGTGTCATAAGTGGTCATGATGTAGGCGTCCACAGACGGGCTGCGGCGCATACGCACTTCCTTGCCATTGACGTAGGCGATGACGTCGGGCTCCTTCTCCTGCTGCACGCCGGAGCTCTCCGATTCTTCCTCCACGGGGATCTCGGACAGGTACTGGAAGATGACCTTCTCCGCCTTTTCGGAGAGGGTGACGTACTGGTCGTCGTAGACGGTGACCTCCTGGCTCTTGTTGCCGAGGATGGTGTACGAGCCGTTGCGCTGGACGACGATCGTCTCCTCGAATTCGCTCTCCGGCTCCTGGTAGATCTCCTCTTCCTCCTCGTTGTCCGAGCGGATGGTGACGGTCGCGGCATTGGCGTTGTTGTTCAGCACGCGGTAGCGGCCCGCCGGGATACGGAAGGCGATATAGGTCTCGGGCGGATCGGCCTCCGGATCCACGGTGACCTCCTGTCCGTAGGCGCCCGCCTCGTTCCAGGTCAGAATGATATAGGGCGGGGGCGTTTCCTTCTGATCGCCGCTCTTGCGGTCCGCCCCGGCGGCGGGCCGGGCCAGGATCGCCGCGACGACCAGCACCACGCCGAGCGCCGTGTACATCCAGCTCTTGATATGGAAGCGGCTCAGCCACTCCCGCAGCGGGCGGAACGGGCAGAACACGATGCCCGCCAGCAGCAGGAACAGGCTCGAGAGCGACGGGATCAGAAACAGGGCTGCCAGCAGGCAGACGACCGCCACGGCGCTCCAGATGATCTCCCAGGTCGACAGGGGGATGGGCTTCGGCGCGCTTTTCTTCCGTCTGCCGTTGGACAGGAAGCGCACCGGGATCGCCGCACCGCGATCGCTGCCGCGCCCCTGCTTCTTCGCGTGGCTGCGCGCAGGCGCGGCGGGCTCTTCACTCTCCGCCTCCGCGTACGCTTCGGCCTCGGCTTCGTCCTCCTCGTCCTCATACGCGCCGGCCGGCGCCGGTCCGTCTTCCTCCTCCGGCTCCCCCGCCTCTTTCCAGGCGCGGAGCAGCTCGTGGCGGATGACAGAGTCCTGCAGCACGCGCGGGAACTCCTCGTGCACGATATCGAAATAGTCCGCCATCTCATCCAGCGTGCTGCCCTCCAGTTCGGGGAAGCCCTCCGCCAGGATGCGGCTCACGTCGATGAATTCGATCTCACCGGAACAGCCCTCTTCCTCCAGCAGCGTCCGGATAAAGTCCATATGGACGCGCTCCGCCGCCGCGACCTTGCCGAAGAGCAGGTTCGCAATGCTGGAAGCGATCTGTCCGTAGGTCAGCGCGCCGGCCACGTCGCCGTCGCTGATGCCCGTGCGCGCGGCGGCCTCCGCCGGGATCGGGATCTCGGGATTGATAAGCGTGCAAGCCTTGTTGACGATCTCCCCGTCCGTTACACGCACCATACCCAGCTCCACGATCCGGTCCCGCTCCGGGTCGGGCCCGGTGGTCTCCAGATCCAGGAGCAGATAATCGCCGATCTCCTCTATGCGCTTCCATGAAGTGATCTCTTTGCAGGTAACCATGTTTCCCTCCTGTCAGGCGCCGCGATCCGCGTCGGATCCTGTCGCCCGTCTCTATTATACAGTCGAAACGGCCGCCGGTCAACAAAAAAGCGTTACTGCGGCTCGGCAAAGCCGGCCAGGCTCTCGTTCACGATGAGCGAGAAGACCTCGCTCAGCTCATTCACGGCCTCCTCGACGTCATCGTGCATCCCGTTCCAGAGGAAACGGAGAAAGTAGCCGATGATGGCATAGCGGCAGATGTTGGAGATCGCCGCCAGCCGCTGGGGCGGCAGCTTCAGCCCCGCCGCCCGGCGGGATACGTACTCGTGGATGGCGTTGTCCGTGGCGGTGAAAACGTAGCGCTCCAGCCTGTCGCGCGAGAGCGAATCAAACAGGTGATAGACCATCTTTTTATGGTCCCTGCAGGCGTACAGAAAAGCCTTGATGCTGCTGGGCCAGTCATCGTCCGCATAGTCGGTGAATTTGCCGAGCTCCTGATCCATCCACTGATCCACCAGGTCGTAGATATCATCAAAATGATAATAGAAGGTATTGCGGCTGATCCCGCAGGTCTTGATGATCCCGGAGACCGTGATCTTCTCGAACGGCATCCGCTCGAGCTGTTCGCTGAACGTGTCCAGGATCAACGCTTTCGTCGTGTGCGACATGCTTTCGCCCCCTTGCCTCCCGGCATCCGCATCTGCTTTGGAAACCCTTTACTCTACCGTGACGGCGTGCTTGACGCCGTTGAGCTCGTAGGTGACGGTCAGGCCCCTCTCCGCGTGGACCCGGACGTTTTCCGCGTCCCGGTTGCGCAGGAGCTGCGCGTACTTCGCGCGGGCGAGCCCGTCGTATTTGGACATATCGTCCGAGTGCAGCAGCACGCCGCCGAAGAGGCTGTTGACCGTTGCGAGCACGTGCTTCTGCTCGTCGCTGAGCTTGACGTTGTTCTCCCGCAGGAAGAACACGTCCGGGTCGCTGAGCCAGGCGCGGCCGTTGAGCTGACGGCGGAAGATCGTGTTGCCGATGGCCTGCCGAGTCGACACGCGCTCTCTGTGGGTCAGGCGCATGAGGGGCGAGCCGTCCCAGTCGAGCCCGACGTCGCAGCTCACGCGGCAGTAGTCCACCAGGCCGAAGGCCGGCATCACCGGCACGCCGCAGCCGAGGATCAGCTTGTCGCCGCAGAGGCGGCGCAGCAGCTCCATGGCCCGGATCATACGCCCGGCCCGGCTCTCCGTCTCGCTGCCGAAGGGCGCCGCACCGTACAGAAAGTCCAGCTTCACGAGGTCGTAGCCCCATTCGTTCAGCACCCGGTCGAAGACCCGCTCGAGATAGTCCACCACAGCGGGCTTGTCAATATCCAGCGAGTAAAACCCGCTCCAGTTGCAGCCGCAGTACCACGGCTCGCCGTCCACCTGCAGCAGCCAGTCCGGATGCTCGCGATAGATCGCCGATTCCTTCTCGCACACGAAGGGAGCGAGCCATAGCCCCGCCCGCAGGCCGCGGCCGTGGATATCCTCCGCCGCGTGCCGCATGCCGTCGGGGAATTTTTTGCCGTCCGCCTCCAGCCAATCGCCTACGGCGGGCTCCCAGCCGTCGTCGATCTGGAACAGGTCGCCCGTATGCAGCTGCAACGCGCAGCCCTCCAGATCCAGGCTGATGCTGAGCTGGCTGATATCCTCGTAGCGATTATACCAGCTCGAATATCCGGCGATCTTCTCCCGCGTCCGGCAGCGCACGCCCATCTCCGCGAACCACGCGTCGAATACCGCGTCCTCGCTCCCCTGCGCGAGAAAAAGATCGAAGGCGTGGAACACGCCGCCGCAGCGCAGCCCCGCGCAGTCGCGCGTGATCGTTAGGGTATGGCTCCCGCTGTCATAGCGGAAGAGCGTGTAGCCCGGCCGCTCGTCCAGCGAGGCGATCAAGCGGAAGGTCTCACCGCTGCGGAAATAGCAATAGCTCTCCCCGTGGGTGACGCCCTGCTTCTGCGGATAGTCCACGAAGAAATAGTCCCCGTAGCGCTCCAGTCCGTAATGCGCGACCAGCTTTTTCGGCAGCGGCGCCATCTTTCGGGTATAGCCATCCCGGTCATACTCCGGGCAGTAGGTCCAGGTCTGATAGCCGTTCATGAAGATCTTCTCGCCGGGCGAGAGATCCACGTGCATCGTCGCGGTGACAGAGTCCAGCACGCCCTCCGGCAGCTCCGGTGCGACCGTCACCCTGCCCAAACGCAGCGGGCAGCTTCCCACGACGGGCGCTTTGCCTTTGACGATGATCCGATAATCGATCCGTTCCATTATCCTCTCTCCTTCGTTACGCGCAGGTCCACGGTCACGGGCTCGGTCTGCTCCGCGGTTACGCGCAGGCTCGCCGCGCCGGTCTGCCCCGTGGTGCGCAGATAGGCGCCGCACATGCCGCCCTCGGCGGTGACCACGTCCGGCCCGACGAGCTCCACCGGTCCGCCGACCGTGAAGCGCACCGGCAACTGCGCGTAGGGCGCGAGATTGCCGAACTCATCCAGCACGCGCACGCGCACCGCGGCCATGTCGTAGCAGTCGCCCTCAGTCAGCTCCGTCCGGCTCGTCCGCACCTCCAGGTGCAGGCGCGTGCCGGGGCACCTCGTGCAGGACGCGACGGTCTCCCCGGCTACGCGTGCGTCAAAGCGCCAGCGGGTGGATTCGCCGCCCCAGTTGCCCACGTACTTGCCGTAGAGGGCAACGCCGTCGGCAAAGCTCATGCCGAAGCGGAGCATGGAGTAGAGCATCTTCAGCTTGTCGGCCGCGGGCATCCCCGTCAAGCCGTACTTGCCCGCCGCGTTCAGCGCCTCCTTGAGGAGCTTGGCCTTGCCGCCGTCGAAGCCCTCCTCCGTCTCGAGCAGGCAGCCGATGGTGTCGTCGATCAGCACCGGGCCGTGCGGCAGGCCCTTCCAGCCCTTCGGGCGGAAGACGGCCACGAATTTGTCATTTTTATACAGCGCGACCTCGTCGGCGTTGGTGAAGGCGTAGATGCTGCCGACGTTGCCGGCTGGGTAATCGCCGATATCCATGGGAGAGCCGATCTCCAGCACCGCGCTCCCCTCGCCCTGGCTGGCGTAAAGCGCCGCGGCGAGCTTCGGGTTGCGGAAGGCGTCCATCACGCCGTGATAGCAGATCCTGTCGCCGGAGCCGAAATCCTTATGCGTGGGATAGTCGAACATGCACCAGCCGAAGCAGCCGGCGTGCTCGCCGGAGGCCATGGCCGCGTCCTGTACGCGCGCGTGGCGCAGCGCGTGCTCCTGCCGCTTCTCCCAGGCGTCGAAGGCCTTCGTGGGGAACATATGGCCGTTGCATTCGGAGATGAGCAGGGCCTTGTCCGCATCCGGCGTCACCTTGCTCTTGGGCATGGCGCCGGCATTCTGCCCGCTGTGGGAAAAATCGTTATACGCGTAGACGTCCTCCAGCAGGCTGCTCTTCTCGATATAGCGCACGCCGGAGGTGGGGCGGCTGGGATCGAGCTCGTGCGCCGCGGCGTTGGTGCGGCGGTAAAGCTCGTCGTCATCCTGGCTCTCGTTGATGCGCACGCCCCAGAGGAAAATGCTGGGGTGGTTGCGGTACTGCAGCACCATCTCGCGCGTGTTCGCCACCGCCTGGTCCTTCCAGGCCGGGTCCTGCCCGATGTGCTGCCAGCCGGGGATCTCGGTAAAGACCAACAGGCCCAGCTCGTCACAGGCGTCCAGGAAGTGATGGCTCTGCGGATAGTGCGAGGTGCGCACCGCGTTGCAGCGCAGCTCCTCCTTGAGGATGCGCGCGTCCTCCCTCTGAAGGTGCGCCGGGGCGGCGTAGCCGATATACGGCCAGCTCTGGTGCCGGTTGAGACCGCGCAGGAAGGTCTTCTTCCCGTTGAGATAAAAGCCGTCCGCCTTGAACCAGACCGTGCGGAAGCCGATCCGGAGCGTCTGCTCATCGAGCACCTCGCCGCCGTCGCCAAGCAGCTCCGCCGTGCAGCGATAGAGCCGCGGCGTCTCCGGCGTCCATGGTCTGACGCCCGGCACGCGGAAATTGAAACGCTCTCCCCCGGTCTCCTCGGCCAGCAGCTTCGCGTCGTCCCACACGCGCAGGCGCACGCGCTTCGCCGCGCCGCGCAGCGTCACCACGGCCTCCAGCCGGTCGATCCCCGGCGTGGTCACGAACACGTCCTCGATATAACTCTGCCCGCGCACGTCCAGCCAGGCCTCCCGATAGAGGCCGCCGTAGGTCAGATAATCGATCACGAAGCCGAAGGGCGGGATCGCCGGGTTCTCGGTACAGTCGAGCCGGACGGCCAGATCGTTGTCCGCGCCGAGGCGCGCAAGCTCCGTGATCTCCACGCGGAAGGCCGTGTACCCGCAGCGGTGCTCAGCGCATTTTTTGCCGTTGAGATAGACCTCCGCGATATGCGCGGCGCCGTCGAACTGCAGGAAAAGCCGCTTTCCGGCGTACGCTTCCGGCAGATGCAGCTTTCTGCGGTAACCGCAGACCATCTCGTAATCCTCGGGCCCCGCGTAGTGCAGGGGCGTCTCCCGCACGGTATGCGGCAGACGGACGCTGCGCGCCGTCCCCTTTCCGGCCAGAAACGCCTCCGACCATTCCTCGGTAAATTCCCAGCCGCTGCATAAACTGATCATATTCACCGCTCCTCCTACTCTCCTTTGATCGCCCCGCCGCAGTATTCACAGCGGCCCGCCGCGCCCCGGCGCAGGCTGTTTCCCGCGCCGCAGTGCGGGCATTCGATCACGATGAATTCCGACCGCGTCTCCGGCACGCCGCTCAGTACGACCTTCTCCACGCCGTCGGCCACGATGCCGCAGTTGACGAGATAGCCCTTGTCCAGCAGCCAGCGCAGCTCCTTTTCCATGGCTGCGACGCTGTCGCGGCCCAGTCCCGCGGCGAGCTCGGTCAGTGTCAGCTCCGGCCTGCGGCTCTGCGAGAACGCCGCTTCATAGGCCTTCGCCGCCTTGAGCCGCCGACGCCGCTGTACGGCGGGGACGAGCACCCCCAGCGAGACCGCAAGGCAGAAAACGTAAACGTCCAGCCCGCTGCGCAGGCCCTCGTAGTCGATCACGCCCCACACGGTCCCCAAGCCGAACAAGGCCGTCAGCACGAGGCCGACGACGCGCCGCCGCCCGGCCCGGGCCATATCCCGCAGCAGCTTATTCTGATCCAGGTACACGCGCGACTCTCCTTTCGCAGATCCGACTTATCCTGTTATATTCTTTTATATATTTTATTAGTCCGCCCCCGTTCTGTCAATGGAAAAAGCGCGTGCGCGCCGCCCGGCCGAAGCCGGACTGCGCGCACGCGCTCGTATCTTTTTTACCGTTTCACCGCGGCGAGCAGCGCGTCGACGCGGTCGGTGTCCTCCCAGCGGACGCCGAGATCCTCCCGTCCCATGTGGCCGTAGGCCGCGAGCGGACGGTAGATGGGCCTGCGCAGGTCGAGCTCGCGGATGATGCCGCCCGGCGTGAAGTCAAAGACCTCCTGCACGGCGCGGCTGAGCGTCTCGTCGGAGACGGTGCCGGTGCCGAAGGTCTCCACCAGGACGGAGACCGGCTGTGCCACGCCGATGGCGTAGGCCAACTGGATCTGGCAGCGGGAGGCGAGCCCCGCGGCCACCACGTTTTTCGCGGCCCAGCGGGCGGCGTAGGCCGCGCTGCGGTCGACCTTGGTCGGATCCTTGCCGGAGAAAGCGCCGCCGCCGTGCGGTGCGCTGCCGCCGTAGGTGTCCACGATGATCTTGCGCCCGGTCAGGCCGGAGTCGCCCTGCGGCCCGCCGATGACGAAGCGGCCCGTCGGGTTTACATAATACTTGGTGTTCTCGTCCAGCAGCTCCGCGGGCACGGTGGGCTTGACCACCAGCTCGATCATATCCCGCCGGATCCGCTCCAGGGTCGCCTCCGGGCCGTGCTGGGTGGAGATGACGATGGTATCCACGCGCACGGGGCGGCGCTGCTCGTCGTATTCCACGGTGACCTGGGTCTTGCCGTCCGGGCGCAGGTAGTCCACCAGGCCCTCCTTGCGCACCGCCGTGAGGCGCTTGGCCAGCTTGTGCGACAGGGAGATCGCCAGGGGCATCTTCTCCGGCGTCTCGTCGCAGGCGTAGCCGAACATCATGCCCTGGTCGCCGGCGCCGCCGACCTCGTCGTTGGTGCCGAGGGCAATGTCGCCGGACTGCTCGTCGATGTTCACGATGATGCCGCAGGTGTCGCAGTCGAAGCCGTACTTGGCGCGGTCGTAGCCGATCTCGCGGATCACCTGCCGCGCGACCTTCGCGATGTCCACGTAGCAGCTCGTGCTGATCTCGCCCATGATGTGGATCAGGCCCGTGGAGGCCGTGGTCTCACAGGCCACGCGGCCGTTCGGGTCCTCGGCCAGGATGGCGTCGAGCACCGCATCGGAGATCTGGTCGCAGATCTTGTCGGGATGCCCCTCCGTCACGGATTCGGATGTAAATAGATAATGGCTCACGTCTGATTCCTCCTATGTGAATTTTTTTCAACAAAACGAAAGCGCCCCGTCTCCGACAGGGCGCGTAAAAGGTCTGCTTATAGCCTCATCTTTCGTCTCACCGCCGGATTTGGCACCTTGCGCACGCGCAGGTTGCCGGGCTTCACAGGGCCGTTCCCTCCACCACTCTTGATAAGGTGTTCAGTTGTCGTCCGTATTATAGCAGTATTTCGTCTGTTGTCAAGTTTTTTTCGGAAAGGGCTTGACAAGAGCGATCATACTGTGTATATTGTTTATACACAGTATGCGAGGTAATCACATGACCATTCTGATCAACAACAAGAGCGGGCAGCCGATCTACGAGCAGATCTATGAGCAGCTCCGGCAGCAGATCCTCAGCGGTGCGCTGCCGGAGGACGAGGCGCTGCCGTCCGTGCGCAATCTGGCGAAGGATCTGCGCATCAGCGTGATCACCACGCGGCGCGCCTACGAGGAGCTGGAGAGCAGCGGACTCATTTACACGCTGCCGGGCAAGGGCAGCTTCGTGGCGGCCCGGGACCCGGCCCTGCTGCGGGAGGAGCACCTGCGGCAGATCGAGGCACACATGCAGGCCATCGACGGTCTCGCCGCCGCCTGCGGGCTGACGCGCGCGGAGCTCGGCGCCATGTATGATCTGATCACGGAGGACGAGATATGAACGCATTTGAGATCAAGGACGTGAAGAAGAGCTATCCCGGCTTCGAGCTGGATCTGGACCTCGCGCTGCCGCAGGGCTGCATCCTGGGGCTGATCGGGGAAAACGGAGCCGGGAAGAGCACCACTATCAAGCTGCTGCTGGGCATGCTCAAGCCGGACGCCGGCAGCATCCGCGTGCTCGACCGCGCAGTGGACGACGCTTTCGCCCCGGTGCGGGAGGAGATCGGCGTCGTGCTGGACGAGCCCGCTTATCCCGAATGCCTCACGGCAAAACAGGTGGGCAGCATCATGGCGGATATCTACCATAACTGGGACGGCGCAGCGTACGCGCGGCTCCTGGAGAAGCTCAACGTCCCGTCGGACAAGAAATTCAAGGACTTCTCCCGCGGCATGAAAATGAAGCTGTCCATCGCGGTGGCGCTGGCCCACCGGGCGAAGCTCCTCGTGCTGGACGAGCCCACCTCCGGGCTGGACCCCGTGGTGCGGGACGAGGTCGTGGAGCTGTTTTCCGAGTTCACGCGGGACGAGAACTGCTCCGTGCTCATCTCCTCGCACATCGTGAGCGATCTCGAAAAGCTCTGCGACTACGTGGCCTTCCTCCACAAGGGAAAGCTGCTGCTGTGTGAGGAGAAGGACAAGCTGCTGGAGCAGTACGGTCTGGTGCTGTGCACGAAGGAGCAGCTCGAGACCCTGCCCGTGACCGCGGTGGCCGATTCGCTGAGCAGCTTCTTCGGTGTGACGGCGCTCATCCGCCGGGAGGACGCGCCGGAGGATCTGGCGGTGATCCCGGTGGGGCTGGAGGATCTGTTCGTGACCATGATCAAGGGGGTGGAGAAATGAAAGGACTGCTGAAGAAAGATCTGTACATGGCCTGGGCGTACTCCAAGATCGTTCTTATCATGCTCGCGGTGTTCCTCCTGGTCTCCTTTTTCAGCGGCGACAGCCTGTTTCTGATGCTGTACCCCGTCGTCATCTGCTCCATGCTGCCCGTCACGCTGCTGAGCTACGACGAGAGATTTCGCTGGAACGTCTACTGCGACGCCCTGCCTTTGCCCCGCAGCGTGCAGGTGACGGAGAAGTACCTGCTCACGCTGCTCTCAGGCGCCGTCGTCTTTATTCTGCTGGCCCTGGCCCACGGGATCCGGCTCCTGCCGGCGGGAAGGACGGACGACTTTCTGGTGCTGCTGTCCATGATGGTGCTGTTCGCCCTGGTCAGCCCCGGGCTGATCCTGCCCTTCATGTTCAAGCTGGGACCGGAGAAGGGACGCCTGGCTTATTTTCTCATGTTCGGTCTGCTGCTTGTCGTGGTGATCCTGCTCACCGGCAGGACGGTGGAGGATCTGCCGCAGGTCTCCGGCGGGCTGGCGCTTCTGCTGGGGACGCTGGTCTTCGGCGCGCTGGTCTTCGTCGGCTCGTGGCGGCTTTCCATCCGCTGGTACGATAAGCGCGAGTTCTGAATCGCACACGGTTCGCGGGAGCGGTGATTTTTCGCCGCTCCCGCTTTCCATTTTCTGTCGATTGTGATATAGTAGCTTTACTATACGAAAACTTGTGTTCAGGAGGCCCACTATGACCTATCAGGAAGTTTTACAGAACGCAAAAGCCACGATCAAGAACTGCAAGGTCTGTCCCGAATGCAACGGGCTGGCCTGCGGCGCCACCATGCCGGGGCCCGGCTCCAAGGGCGGCAACGCCCACGAAAACTGGAAGGCCTGGCGCAGGATCAAGCTCAACATCGACACCTTCGCCCCCAACACGCCGGTCGACACCTCGTTCTCCCTCTTCGGGCGGGACTTCAATCTGCCGCTGCTCACGGGCCCGATCGGCACCATGCTGCAGTACAGCGACACGGACGTGACCGTCGCCTTCAACGACGGCGTCATCCAGGCCGCGGCGGAGACCGGCATCATCGACTGCTTCGGCGACGGGCTCGCCCCCGCGACCGTGCCAGGGGCGCTCGCGTCCATGGAGAAGCACGGCGCCGCCGTCATCCCGGTGCTCAATCCCCTGCCCAACGCGCACATCCTCTCGCTCATGGAGCAGATCGAGCCGACGAGCGCCTTCGCCGTCGCCGTCGTCGTCGACAGCGCCGGGCTCGGCCACTGGAAGCGTATCTCCAGCGACGAGGGCCCCGGCTCCAAGACGGTGGAGGACCTGAAGCAGCTCAAGGCGGCGACCGCCAAGCCCTTCGTCGTCAAGGGCATCATGACGGCGAAGGCCGCGCTGCAGGCCGTGGAGGCGGGCGCCGACGCGATCATCGTCTCCAACCACGGCGGCCGCGTCCTGGCGGACGCCCCCGCCACCGCCGACGTGCTGCCGGAGGTCGTGGCCGCCGTCCGGGGCAAGACGAAGATCATCGTCGACGGCGGCATCCGCAGCGGCGGGGACATTTTCAAGGCTCTGGCCATCGGCGCTGACGCGGCGCTGATCTGCCGCCCCTTCGCCACCGCCTGGTTCGGCGGCGGCAGCGAGGGCGTGCGCGTCTACGTGGAGAAGCTGCAGGCGGAGCTCGCCGAGGCCATGTACATGTGCGGCGCGCGCAGGCTGAGCGACATCGGCCCCGAAATGATCCGCTATCAGAAATAAGACCCGCGCGATGCGAAAAGACGGATGGCTGAGCCATCCGTCTTTTCGTTCAGCCGGACGCGCGCCCGGCAATATAAACCCACTCGTGCCCCGCCGCGTCCGTATACAGGAAGCAGCGCACGCGCCCGTCGAGGTTGTAGACCGCGTCCACCCGGCCGTCGGGGCCGACGTAGTCGCACAGGCGGTAGGCGCGATCCGCGGTATACCGCAGCGTCCCCGCGGCGTCCTCCGGCAGGGCGGTCCATTGCTTCAGACCGTTGTCGTCGGTGATTCCGCGCAGGCGCAGCACATCTCCGTCCGGAAGCAGCTCCGCGGGCCAGGCCAGGGGCGGCACCTCGCAGCGCCGCTCGCCGAGTCCGTCTACGCCCACGCTGTACAGCTCCTCGCCCGCGCTGTAATAAAGCCTGTCCCCCCAAAGGACCGGCGCCGCGGCCGGGCGCTCGGTGAACGTCACGCGCGCGCCGTCCTCCGGCCAATAGAGGTGCAGGCGCTCGTCGTCCAGGCTCTGGTACAGCAACGCCCCGTCGAGCAGCCAGGGCCAGGCGCAGGCCTCATCCAGCAGGCGCGTCTCCCCGCCGCCGTCCGGCCGGGCGCTGTAGTAGCAGCCGTCCGCACCGCAGTAGTACAGCAGGCCGTCCACAACGCGCAGCCAGGAGCACGGCCCCTCGCGCAGCACCGTGCGCTCCGTGCCGTCGAGGGCGACGCTCTCCAGCGCGCTGCCGCGGCGTGAGTTTACATAATACAGGCGGTCGGCATCGGCCGCAAGGTACTCCGGGACGCAGTCCTCCGCCAGCACGCGCAGTCTGCGCAGGCCGCCGTCCAGGTCGTAGACCGCGAGGACGGGCAGATAGTCCGCATCGTAATCGAGGCAGTAGAGGCGCCCGTCCGCGATGAGGGCCCGGTTGGCGCCCGCATAGCACAACATCCGCAGCGACTCCTCGCGCGTAAGCACGGGCAGCGCCCGCTCTTTGAGCGGCTCGCCCGGCACGTCCTCCGGCGCTTTCTCCGCCGCGCAGGCGCAGAGCCACCCCAGGCAGAGCAGAAGGCAGAGGATCAACGACAGCTTCTTCATGGCAGGCTCCTCACGTACGGACGTTTCGCGCGCCCGCCCGCAGGCGGCGCGCGGGCTGCTGCGTGCATTTTATCACAGCGCACCGATCTTGGCAATTGCGCGCGGGACAAAAGCGTGCTATGATAAGGTCAGTGTTACCGAAAGGACTCGCCTTTATGAAAAAGAAACGGAAACTATATGCAGCCTTGCTGGTGATCGCGCTCCTGCTGGTGCTGCTGATCAGCTGCAACACCGGGCCGACGGTCCCGCCGCCCGCGGAGGAGACTGCGTCCCTCACGCTGGTGACCGCCGCGCCGGGCACGCCCTCCCCCGCCCCGTCCGCGCC